>NZ_JBPTTM010000010.1:0-45334 GCF_051547105.1 Flavobacterium sp. XGLA_31
TGGCAGTCCTCCTCTTACTATCAAAGGTGCGGCGCAGTCACTGCGTTCGTGTCGCCGCCCTGCCTCCGGCAGGCAGGCTTTTTTTAGACCCGAGGGCAAAGCCCGAACTGGCGAAGCAAACCCTATCCTAACGGATGGGGTTTTTTGTTTTATGCCCTTCGACAAGCTCAGGGTGACATTGTAGTTGTTCTTATCGGGTATTGTATTGGTAAGGGAGGTTATTGCTGCCGTTTGTTACCGAAACGATGTTCATTTTTTGATATACATACTCCTGTCGTTTACCACAAAAAGGTTAAAACGGCTAAAAGTGACGTTTTTCGGCAAAAAGCGGCAAAAAGCGACAAAAAGTGACGAAAAGTGACGCTTTTGACCTTTGGCATGATTTTCTGCACGCTTCTTGTTGTTGAGTCGGTATTAGTAATTTTTAAAACATTTGAGTATGTCTGTTAAATTTAAAGTAGTGCCGAGAAGAAATCCTCAGGATAATGCGGCACCCGAAAAATTCTACGCGGCTGCTATCAGCAACGGAGAAACGGATCTGGAAGCGTTATCAGAAATGATTGCTTACCAAAGCACCTTGACCGATACCGATTGTTATGCGGTATTGCGTTCGTTGGAGCACAACATCATCAACGAGTTAAAACAAGGTCGCATCGTGCGATTGGGCAGCTTGGGTAGTTTTCAGGTGAGCCTTAGCTCAGATGGTAAAGACGTAGCCGATGAAGTAACGGCTTTAGACATCGTAAAAAACAGAATTAATTTCCGTCCCGGAAAGAAACTGCGTCAGATGCTACAGCAGATCAGCTACCAAAAAGAGGAATAACGCTCGGTTTCCGAATCTTGTTATTCTTTATTTTTCTGCCTCGGATGAATCCCATCCGGGGTATTTTTTTGCCCATTTTTTACGAAAAGTTTCGTCAATTCGTCCTGATGACTTTCCGAACTCGTCCTGATGAGTTCACCAACTCGTCCTGAACAGTTGCAAAAGTCATCAGGACGAACCGTTATAGTGCTCCTGAAGAGTTTGAAAAAGGGTCTTGAGCGTTTAAAAACGGCAATCTATCGGGTTAAAAACTTCTTTTTTGCCCTTTTTCTTGAGCTTTACGCTTGATTTTTGTCCTCCATTTGTGCGGTTTTATCCTTTCTGTTTATCAAAAATGCCTTCTGATTAGGGAGTACCACCCAAGAACAAGGATTTTTGACAGGCTTTACTAAATCCCATCCCGTCACCGATAAGGCTTACTTCAACACATTTTCAACGGCTTCTACCGTCGTGGCATGGTAGCCCGGTTTGGCTTTGGCATAGATTTTTCTCGCCCAGGCTTTGCCTTCGGGGGTTTTGATCATCTCCTTGTATAAAGGCAGTAGCGAACCGGTTCGGCTGTAGGTGGTCAGAAAGGTTTCTATGGCCGGATACGCCGTTTTGTACTGATGCTGTATGGCCTGAATAAACCATTGTCGTCTGACTACAAAATTGCCGCCTTGGGTAAAGTGACATTCTTTGTCGATGGCCGCCATTTCACCCGGAGTGAGGTCTTTGGGCAAGTAATCAATAAAATGTTGTTTCTCGTTGGTGGATTGTATTTTTTGGCTTAATCCTTTTACTCCTGTGGTTCTCCAGGTTTTCTGAATGCCGTCGATGGTGTTAAACTCTTCGGATACCGGGGTGATGCAGTTGGACGGAATACCGGGTTGGTACACCCAGTCGTTTAGTTTTATTTTGTCGGCCAACGTCTTGTCGCCTTTGATTAGATTTTCGTTGAAGTAGGCCACAAAATCTTCTGTCGTGATCGATTGGAAGGCATGCGCTTTGAAATAGGCGGTGAGGAAGGCGTCAAACTTTTGGCGTCCCACGGCGGCTTCCACCGTTTGTAAAAAAGCATAGCCTTTCTCATACGGGATGTCGCTCAATCCGTCATCGGGGTTTCTTCCTGCAGTGCTTACTTTGAGACGGGTGTCGGGGCTGTTTTTCCCCAGTTCGTCCAGATTGATTTCGAGTACTTTTCGGCTCAATACATCCTGCATTTTGGCTTCTTTTACGCCAAATACGGCTTCGCCGATGCGGTGCTCCACATAGGTGGTGAATCCTTCGTTGAGCCAAATGTCATCCCAGGTCGCATTGGTAACCAGATTGCCGCTCCAGCTGTGACCGAGTTCGTGGGCCAACAAACTGGTTAACGAACGGTCGCCGGCCAACACAGTAGGGGTGAGGAAGGTGAGGTTGGGGTTTTCCATGCCTCCGTAAGGAAAGCTCGGCGGGAGTACAATCACGTCATACCGACCCCAACGGTAGGGACCGAATAGTTTTTCGGCGGCGTTGACCATGTCGCCGAGTTGGGCAAATTCCCATTTGGCTTTATCTATTACGGAGTGTTCGGCATAGACCCCGGTGCGGCTGTCAATGGATTTAAATTCGACATCTCCCACAGCAATGGCCATGAGGTAGGACGGAATGGGTTTGTCTTGTTGGAAGGTATAGACTCCGGTATTGTTTTTTTGTTGCGGATTTACCGCACTCATAACGGCCATCAAATCTTTAGGTACGGTAACTTTGGCCTTATAGGTAAAGCGGATGCCCGGTGAATCCTGACACGGAATCCAGGTGCGCGACCAGATGCTTTCGCCTTGCGAAAACACAAACGGTTTCTTCTTATCGGCGGTTTGTTCGGGTTTCAGCCATTGCAGGGCCACGCCGTCTTTGGTGGTGTTGTAATAGATGTTGACTTTGGTTGTCGTAGGTTCAATCGTAATGTGCAGCGGTTTGCCGTGGAATTCGACAGAGTCCCCCAAGTGGAATGGGGTAGCTTTTTCGTCATCGCCCAAGGTTACTTTGATAATGTGTAGGGCGTTTTCATCAAAGATGATTTCAGTTCCTTTGCTACGATTTTCAATTTGCCAGGAGGCTTTTCCGGAGATGGTTTGGGTGTCAAAATCGACTTTGATGTCTAAGTCCAAATGTTTGGCCACCGCTTTGTCCGGTTGGGCAAACGAATGGTCGTCTTTTACGGTTTGTGATGGGGAAGCGGTTTGCTTCATCGGTTGGTTGTCGCTCGGGTCTTTTTTTTGACAGCTTAACAGGGTCAACAATAGAGCAATAACAAGGGTATTTTTCATAGGGAGTGATTATTACTTTCCACCGTAAAAATAAATCAAAATACGGCTCTGATACCTGTTATCTGAAATGTTTTTGTATTTTTGGTAAAACACTTACAATTATGAGAACAAAGTTACTTTTAGTACTGACCCTTATTGCGGCTCAGTTTTCATCGGTTTATGCGGAAACATTGACGTCTCCCATTTTGCCAAATATACAGCCCTTAACCTATTGCGATTCGAATAATGATGGAATTGGTGTGTTTGATTTGACGGTGGTGACTCCTCAAATCCTTGCGGTTCAATCGGGATTAGCTTCCAATTATCAGATCATTTATCAGGAATCGTTTGGCAGTAATACGATATCGAACCCCGGTTCCTATTCTAATATTAACCCCTGGAACCAAACCGTTTATTATTCGATTATAGAAATAAGCAGTGGTGACCTGGCTCTAGGTAGTTTTCAGATTGTGGTCAATCCGAAACCCCAATTAATCACTTCCGCACCGCCTTATACTCTTTGTGATGACAATCAGGATGGTATTGCTGTGTTTGATTTGACTTCGTTAATTCCTGATTTACTTCAGGGTGCTGCCTATAATGTTACTTTTCATGAGACACAGACAGATGCTGAAATTGGTGGTGCCGGAATAACTACTCCTTTTGCTTATACCAATATATATCCGTTTGCACAAACCATTTATGCGAGAGGAACGGACCCGGTTACAGGCTGTTATACAGTAGTGCCTGTTGTACTTGAGGTGAGTCCGGCGCCGATTATTGATGCTCTACCTCCGATTGCGCTATGCGATGGGGATGCGAATCCTCAAGATGGTGTCGCTTCGGTTAATTTAGCACAACAAACGGCAGTTATTTTGGCCTCACAAGCTTTGCCTCCTTCGAATTACAGTGTGACTTATTATACCAGTTTGGCTGCTGCCCAATCCGAGGTGTCGCCTATTTTAACTACTCAAAACTATGTCGGAACTAACGGAGCCATCCTTTGGTATCGGATAGAAAATAATGCAACCGGATGTTATAATGTCGGAAGTTTTCATTTGGTTATTGCTGGTCCGTTGAGCCTGACCACACCAACTGTATATGCGGTTTGTGATAGTGATGCTCAACCAAATAATCAATATACTTATTTTGATTTGAATGTAAAGAATAGCGAAATAACTCAAGGATTGCCCGGGTATACGGTAACTTATTATCCGAGTTATCCTATTACCCCTTCGAGTGTGGCCATTGCCAATCCTACTGCGTATGTCAACGTTCAACCTGCGGTTCAAACCTTAGGTGTTATGGTTACCAGTCCGTCAGGGTGTGTTAGTTATACGACTCTTGATATCAGAGTATATCCGATACCGCTACCCAACACAAATCCAAACACTATAGTGGCTTGTGATACCGATGGGAATGGGTCAGAATTGGTTGATTTGACGGTAAACACTACCTATATTACTAACGGCAACCCAAATCTTATCCTGCATTATTATGCAACCCAATATGATCTGGATTATGGCATAAATGAGATCCTTACGCCTACAGTCTATATGGCTTCAGGAGGCAATGTTTATATTAAAGTAACCAATACTTTTACAGGCTCTAACGGATATCCTTGCTACAGACAAGTTACTCAACCGGTAGCGCTTATCAATAACAGTGCACCTAATGTGATGCAACCCAACTATCCTCCTTATCAATTGTGTAATAATAGCGGAATTGAAGGTATGGGTATATTTAATTTAGCTTCTCAAACAGCCTTTATTGCTATGGGTCAGCCCAACGTTACGGTTGTTTTTTATCCAAGTTTTGCGGATGCGTTAAACGGGACGAATGCCATTACCAATCTCAACTATGTGAATGTGACGAGTTATGTTCAAACGCTGGGCATACGGGTTATTAATTCGTGCAGCGGTGCGTATTCGATTTCTACTATGGATATTAACGTGATGCCTTCGCCTCATCTTGATTTGATTTCGAATAATACCTTAAATACGGTTTATGTAGACGGTAGCAATAACGTGGTGCAGCCTTTGTTGTTGGATACGCAATTGAACAGCAACTATACGTATCAGTGGGAGCTCAATGGCGCTCCGCTGCCCAATGCCTTGGCTTCAACCTATTTGGTTGCTACGGCTATTCCCGGAGGAGGGGAAAGTGTGTTTTCAGTTACGGCCACTGATATCAATACCGGTTGTGTTGCAACCGACTCTATTGTGGTAAGCCAATCAGACGGAGTGCCATCGCCTTCAGGACCTATTTCGCAAACGTTCAATCCCGGAGAAACTTTGGCTTATCTTACGGTAGCAGGCTCCAATGTTTTATGGTATGCTTCGGCAGCCAATAAAAATACAACGTCAACTCCTTTGCCTTTGACCACGCTTTTGGTTGACGGAACCACGTATTATGCTTCGCAAACGATAGGCGGAATTGAAAGTGCTGCCCGCTTGCCGGTGACGGTTCATGCTGCCTTAGGTGTACCCGGAAATGAAATCGCATCACTGAAATTCGCACCAAACCCAATCAAAGATGTGTTGACATTGCAATCGACAGTTATTTTAAAATCGATTGCTGTATATTCTATGCTGGGGCAAAAAGTATTCGAGCAAAATTATAATAACATGGATATTACTATTGATTTGTCGAGACTGGCTTCAGGAAATTACATCCTCAGAGCGCAAGGAGAGACCAATCAAAAAACAATACGGATTGTTAAAGAATAAAATAAAAAACCCATTCTGTTGAGAATGGGTTTTTTTTATGATGTGCCTGATTTCAAGTTGGGTTACGCCAACATGGTCACCGGGTTTTCGAGATAGATTCTCAAGGTTTGCAGGAATTGGGCTCCTGTAGCACCGTCCACTGTTCTGTGGTCACAAGCCAACGTCAACGTCATAGTGTTGCCCACTACAATCTGACCGTTTTTCACTACCGGTTTTTCTTCGATAGCCCCTACGGATAGGATGGCAGAATTCGGTTGGTTAATGATGGATGTAAACGATTGGATGCCAAACATTCCCAAGTTGGAAACCGTAAAGGTGCTTCCTTCCATTTCGGCCGGAGTCAGTTTTTTGTTTTTGGCTTTGCCGGCTAAATCTTTCACAGCGGCCCCAATTTGAGACAGACTCATCTGGTCCGTAAAGTTCAATACCGGTACCACCAAGCCGTCTTCTACAGCTACCGCCACCCCGATGTTGACATGGTGATTGATAATCATCGCATCTTCTCTCCATTGGGAGTTTACCTGCGGGTGTTTTTTCAACGCCATGGCACACGCTTTTACCACCATATCATTGAAAGATACTTTGGTGTCGGGAACCGTATTAATAACCGCACGCGATTTCATGGCCTCATCCATACTTACTTCAATCGTTAAGTAGTAATGTGGTGCCGTGAATTTCGATTCGGCCAAGCGACGCGCAATGGTTTTACGCATTTGTGAGTTCTTGATTTCTTCGGAGAATTTCTCGCCTGCCGGTACAAATGGTTTTACGGCAGGGGCAGCAGTGGCTTGTGGCGCCTCTGTTGCAACAGCGGCCGGAGCGGCTTGTGCTGCAGATGGAGAGAAGTTCTCTACATCACTTTTGGTAATTCTTCCGTTTTCGCCTGTCCCTTTTACCTGAGCCAAGTTGATGCCTTTAGAGGCAGCAATTTGTTTGGCCAAAGGGGAAGCGAAGATTCTTCCGGTTGCGGTTGTTGCTTCTGCGATCGGAGCTGCTGTCGCTACTGGAGCTGAAGCTGTTTCGGTTGCAGCCGGAGCGGATGCTCCGCCTTTTTTAAAGTTTTCGGCCACACCGGTAATATCAGTCCCCGCAGGGCCGATGATGGCTAAGACACTGTCAACAGGAGCAGACTGCCCTTCGTTGATTCCGATATACAATAAGGTTCCGGAGTTGAACGATTCGAATTCCATCGTGGCTTTATCGGTTTCGATTTCGGCCAAAATATCACCTTCTTTTACTTCGTCGCCTACTTTTTTCAACCAAGTCGCTACCGTTCCTTCTGTCATGGTATCGCTCAAACGCGGCATGGTTACGACCACAACGCCTTTAGGTAAAGTTGCTGCAGCAGTAGGAGTAGCCGGAGCTTCAGCAGGAGCAGGGGCTTCTGTTTTGGCTTCCGGAGTCGCTGCGGGTGCAGAACCTCCTGCAATCAAAGCGGAGATGTCTTCTCCCTCTTTTCCGATAATGGCTAATAAAGAGTCAACCGCGGCGGTTTCTCCTTCTTTAATTCCTATATATAATAAAGTCCCAGAGTTGAACGATTCAAATTCCATGGTGGCTTTATCGGTTTCAATTTCTGCTAAAATATCGCCTTCAGCAACTTTGTCACCTACTTTTTTCAACCAAGTGGCAACCGTTCCTTCGGTCATGGTGTCGCTCAAACGCGGCATGGTTACTTTTGTTGCCATAATTACAGTCTGTGAGGGATGAAAGGATAATTTTCTTGTTCGTATACTACGTCATACAATTGCTGTGCTTCCGGGAAAGGAGACTCTTCGGCGAATGTGGCACATTCTTCTACTAAGTCTTTTACTCTTTCGTCGATTACTTCAATTTCAGCTTCGGTAGCGTAGTTGTTTTCTTTGATGATATCCAATACTTGAGTGATTGGGTCTATTTTTCTGTATTCATCCACTTCTTCTTTGGAACGGTACAATTGGGCATCGGACATGGAGTGTCCTCTGTAGCGGTACGTTTTCATTTCTAAGAATGTTGGTCCGTCTCCGCGACGGGCTCTTTCCATCGCTTCGTGCATGGCCTCAGCTACTTTTACCGGGTTCATTCCGTCTACCGGACCACATGGCATTTCGTAGCCTAAACCTAATTTCCAAATATCCGTATGATTGGCAGTTCTTTCTACCGAAGTACCCATAGCATATCCATTGTTTTCACAAATGAAGACTACCGGTAATTTCCACAACATCGCCATGTTAAACGCTTCATGTAATGAACCTTGACGGGCAGCACCATCACCAAAATAGGTTAGGGTTACTCCGCCAGTGTTGAAGTATTTATCGGCAAAGGCCATACCGGCTCCTACCGGAATTTGTGCTCCAACGATACCGTGTCCTCCATAAAACCCGTGTTCTTTAGAAAAGATGTGCATAGAACCTCCCATACCTTTGGATGTTCCAGTTACTTTTCCTAAAAGCTCAGCCATTACTTTTTTGGGATCAACACCCATTCCGATAGGCTGAACGTGATTACGATAAGCAGTAATCATTTTGTCTTTAGACAAGTCCATAGCGTGTAAAGCGCCTGCTAAGACTGCTTCCTGTCCGTTATATAAGTGAAGAAATCCTCTAACTTTTTGTTGAATATACAATGCGGCAAGTTTGTCTTCAAACTTTCTCCAAAACAGCATGTCTTCATACCATTTTAAATACACTTCTCTGGTTACTTCTTTCATTTTTTACTTTTTGATAAAGCGTTATTTCGTTTTAAATATAATTCAACGCAAAAGAGTTCACTCACACACAAATTTGCGAATGGCAAAAGTAAAACTTTCCCTTTAAAATTGGAAAATTTTAACCCCGTAATTTTAGCTTTTTACAGGAAGTTTTTGTCGAAGCTCAGTGGCAACAAATTTTTAATCGAATCCGATTTGTATACCTCACCGCTTTCTCCCATAAAATAGATTTCAATAGGGGTGTCCTGTCTGAATTCGTATTCTGAAATGGATTGGCGACACGCTCCGCATGGAGGGATTGGTGATTTGGTTTCGTTAGTGTCTGATGCGGCACTAACCGCCAGTTTCAGAATCTTAGCCTCGGGGTATATGGCACCACTTTGAAAAATAGCCACTCTTTCAGCACAAAGTCCGGAAGGATAAGCGGCATTTTCCTGGTTGGATCCTAAAACAATTTTACCGTTGTCTAACAACAAGGCGGCACCGACTCTAAACTGAGAATAAGGAGCGTACGCTTTTTTTCTGATTTCCACTGCCTGTTGCATTAAGGACTGCACGTCTTGTGGTAATTCAGCTGCCGAAGGGTAAACGGTGAACGAAGTGTTAATGTTGATTTCTTTCATTCAAAAGGTTATTTCATTATTGAGGAAAAAAAATCCAAATTTCAAAAGAGAAATTTGGATATTGTTTTAATTGTTTGCTAACTATTAATAATCGTCGTATTTATCACCAAAGTTAAACGTCAAGGAGAAACGAAGTGTATTCTCGAGAGGGTTTTTTACTTTGGATGCAGAGAATAAATAGGATACGTCTACTTTCACAATGTTGTATTTGAACCCGGCTCCTAAAGAGTAAAATTTACGGGCTCCTTTTAATGGGCTTTCGTGGAAATATCCCAAACGGAACGCAAAGGAGTCTTGATACATATATTCGGTACCCACAGAATAGGTCACCTCTTTCAGCTCTTCACTGAATCCGCCCGGAGCGTCATTAAACGATTTGAAAATTCCGGAAACCCAATTGATTTTGTTGTAGTCCAATCGGTTTTTTTGAGCCAACAAGTATTCATCTGAAGTTGGCGACATGTCAATCAATCCGTCTCCGTTTAAGTCAGCACTTTGTGGAGAAGGGACTAAAAGTTTTGCAAATTCAACATTCACGGATACTTTATTGTATTCGTCAAAGATAAAATCATAGCCTCCTCCCAATCTCATGTTGGCCGGAAGGAAGTTGGCACTTCCGTCATCCGATTGTCCGGCATCATAATTGATTTTCGGACCCATATTCTGGAAGTTGAAACCCAATCGCAAACGACCGTTAAAGTCGGTGAATGCCGTTTCTTCTCCCTGATAAAACCCGGAGATATCTACAGCAAACGAACTCGCCGGCTTGGCATCACCACTGTCGGCAGTTGGAATTCGCAACGCGGAGCGGATGTATCTTCCGGCTACGGACATGGCAAATCTTTCGCTTAGTTTCAGGGAATACGATCCATCCAGAGCCAACTCATTTGGTTTTACCACTTGAGGAGCATCATCAGCGTTTTGTCTTAATTCAATTTCTCCTAACCCAAAATAACGCAAACTCACGGCAAAAGCACTTCTTTCGTTGATGCGGTTGTAGTAAGTGGCCTGACCTAAAGAAATGTCGTTGACTAAATCCGTAAGGTAAGGTGTATAACTGGCGGTAAAACCTTGTTTGTCTAAAGCAAAGGCGTATTTGGCCGGATTCCATTGTTGTGAAAACGCATCGGGAGAAGTTGCTACTCCTTGGTCGGCCATACCGGCTGCACGGGCATCGGCTGCTACTAAAAGAAAAGGAACTCCTGTAGTGATTACATGACTTTCCGGTTGTTGCGCGTTAATGGTTTGTATCGTGGTGAATAAAAGTAATAATACGGCAATTTTTTTCATTATCATTCTTAATAAAAGTTAACAAATATAGTATTTTCCTAGAGGATTACAAGTTTTTCTATTTTTTCGGCTTTTTTATTCGATAAAGTGGACTTTACGGTCAGTTTATAGATATAAACTCCTTTTCCAATGCGGTCGCCAAAGTCGTCTTTTCCGTCCCAAGTAATCTCTCTGGAAAGGAATCCGTCGGTGATGATGTTTTGATTTTTAGTCCAGACAATTTTTCCGGTTATGGTCATCACCTGTACCTGCACTTCCAACGGTTCAAACGGATGATTATGTGAAAACCAGAATTCGGTGTAACTCACAAACGGGTTGGGGTAGTTCAGTACATGTTCCAGAGTAATGCTTTCGTCTCCCACTACCACAAACTGAATTTCGGCGGTAATCGGATTGTTGTAAACGTCCCAGGCCTTGAAGGTGATGGTGTGTAATCCTACGGCTAAATTTCGGAAAGGGAAATATACTTTTCCGTGTGTGTAATCGTCTAATGCCGTTTCGTAGTAATCATTCATGATGTAAGGCTTGGTTTCATCACCGTCTAAAATCCCTACGATATCATGACCAATTCCGCTGGCAGTGTTGATTCCGTGTTCATCTTCCAGGATGGCCAAAAAGAAAGGGGATTCATTAGTGATGCCACCGTTTACGAAGGTTTCATCATTCATGTACAATTTTACTTTCGGGCCGGTTACATCAGCTACTGCTCCGGTGTCGATACCGCCTATTTTGATGTCAGTATTGTATCCTGTTTTGTCCAGTAGTGTCTGATTTCTTTTGGCATAAAAACTAATTCTGCCATTCCCCAAAGGGATTCGAATGTCTCTGGGCACGACAAAGCCGAATTCGAATTTTCCGTTGACCACAGAAGCATTTCCTCTGAAAATGGTTTCTCCCATATTGTTAAAGTTAATAGGAGGGCTGAATCCGTCGTTATTCAGTGTGGCCCGCGTGAAGTTTTTGTCGAAAATATTCGTTGAAAGGTCACCATTATAAGAAGACAACAGGTTGCCGTTCTCGTCTTGTATTTCCCCGCTCAGTTTGACAAATGCTAACGATTTAAAATCATCGATAGGACCGGTAACGGGTTGGTCGTTTACTTTGGTCAATACCACTTTTGGTTTTGGAATGGCGAGCATTAAAGCCGGATCGCCAAGGTAGAAAACCACATTGGTGGCGGAGTTCGGGCTGAAATTTTTAGCTTTTCGGAGCGCTTCGGCAATCGAAGTGTAACCGGTATTGTTGTAATCGAATAAGTATTGGGCAATCTTATCGTTAAAATTTTCGGCAGGTCCTTGTCCAATGGTACGCACAGTGGTAATCATGGAAATGGCTCCTCCTTTGGGATTCCAATAGGTGTATTCTCCTGCTGTAGGACGGTATGGATTGTCAAACCTCGAGAAATCACACGTAATGGTGATAAAGAGTGGGTAGTGGTAACGGTTGTTCAGGTTTTGACCGTCTGATTTTTCCCAAATGCGTTCCCCTGACAGACCATCTTCCCCTCCATGTCCCAAGTAATTAAACACCAATGCTCCTTTTTCAAAAGCGGCAAAAATATCTTCCCGAGCTTTCGGGTAGCGCTTTCCACCTGAAGAAGTCTGTTCTTCATAGGAGTCTAACAATATCTTTTCAAAGTTGATAAAGGGTTTGTTGCTGACAATAGCATCCGTTAGGTTGTTTTGTCTGAATTGTAATGAACTGTCGGTTTCTTTGTCGCTGTCATCGGCTATGGCGATGTAATTGTTTCTCCAGCTTCCATAAGACTTCAAGTCGTGGTATTCAAGGACTTTATTGACCATTTCATCGGCTTGTGCTGTTGAGCTCACAATCATTCTTCCTATGGCAATATCAATATTGGAAAAATAACTGGTCGCATTTCCTTCATTGCTGTCCATACAGCCGTAAAAATCATCAGAGGCAAAGGAAGCTTCGCCTTCGGTGTAGCTGTTTAACGCATGATATATAGGAACAATATTGGTGTTGTTCGGGATGCGGTCTTTAAAGTCATAGGAGGCATCACCGAAAAGATTGATGTATTTGACTTTTTTGTCGGAAGCGGAAGCATTGGAGTATACATATTTTATAAAGTTCCTGATGGCCCCAATGTCTTGTTTTCCGGAACTGAACTCCTGATAAATATTTTCCAGATTGATCACTTTTACATTCAGATTGGAATAGCTTCTGTGAAAATTAGCCAGTTTTTCGGCTTGGGTGTTTAAGAATTTAGGAGTAATAATTAAGTAGTCTACATCCTGGAATTGGCCTTGGCTGTTGCTGAAAACGCTTCCTTTTAAATTTTGATTGTCAACTTTTGTTTTTGATTCTTTCAGAGGGGCGTAATAATCATTAATGTCAACCGCAATGTATTTTCTGATTTCTCCCAAATTGGATTTAAATGAAAAGGAGGCTTGGCCGGCATTCTCCACTTTAGTAGGGTTATAGATATCGGTGATGTCCCAAACCTGAACTACTGTGGAGGCATTGCTGATTTGATATTCACCAATTCCCAGTTGGGAATCAGCATCGTCAAATTCAAAGCGAAATTGTTTGCTGTATCCTTTCAGGTTGCTTTTGGCTTTTATGGTAATGTAATCAAGGTAAGCTTTGGAGCTGGGAACGCCATTGTTATCGAAAGTAGCTTTGACCGTAATGTCTCCCGAGCTCACAGTAGCAGTATTGGAAATACTCGCTTCTTTGGCTTGTTCGCTTCCATCGGTGTTTAGTGCGGCAAATGCCATCGTACCAATCATTTGATTGTTGGCTTCAAAGGTAAAAGTAGTGGGAGTGAAGGCGATTGTAGCGGCATGAGCGGCAACGGTTATCGGGGAGCTGGTTACCAAATTTGGAAAAGTAAATCGAAATTCCTGCTCGCTATCGATGCTGAATTGTTCGCCAAACCAGATGCGGCCCAGCTTGACAATGTTGACTTCGTCAATTTCGTGAAACTGATAATCGTCAAAAGTGGTGTAGGTTGCCGTGGCAGCTCCCGTTGGCTGTATCATATCGGTCATCCTTTTTCCTTGGTCGCCTTGAGCGGTTACATAATAATAGGACTTGTCAGCATAAATATTCAGGTGGCTTCTGTAGTCGGAATTCCAATTGTCCATGCCTTCTGCGTAAAACAAAATATAATCCTGGTCGTCAAAAGAGCCATCACTTTCCCCAACAAACTGAATGGCGTTTTCTTCCAAATCCATTGGGTAATACGTTGCATTCAACAAAGGAAGCATTCGGCCTCCATTGCCGTAGATTTTGATTTTTCTGGGATCAACATTGGTGTTCAGTCCTAGGCTTTGCAGAAAGCTTTTGGTAATTTTATACACACCTGATTTCTGCACATAAAAGCGGTACCAGTTTCCGGTATTTAGGACCGAGTTTTCAACAGCAGTGGTGTTGTTGACGGTGAATGGGCTTTTGTTGTTTTGATTTTGTGCGATACTATATGTAAAGGAAATTAACTTTTTAAAAGTGTTGCCTTCCTTAATAATAGGAGAGAGGATGATTTCTCCGAAATAATCGTCTCGTGCTTTGCCACTTTTAAAGGAGTATTTAAAGCTGTTGGGAATTTCCTTACTTGCCAAATCTCCCAATTGGTTTTCGAGTATCGGTTCAAAAACCAAATTGGTCAGCTGCAGGCTGTTTTCGTTAACAGGTCCGTTCAGTGTTAAGGTTAAAGTGTAGTTCAGCTTTTTGGTATAAGAATCGAAAAGGTAGTTCCGGATGTCAAACTGAGGTAATGTATAGGAGTAATCGCCATAGGAATATGTTCTTTTTTCGGTCCAGTTTATGGTAACAGATCCTTGTTCTTGAGCCATGACAAGAAATCCGCTGAAAGACAGAAGGAAAATGGTAAATATCTTTTTCATATCACAGTAGTAAACGGGTTTTTGCTCAAAATAGTATGGAATGAGTAAAAAAAATTTTTTTTTGAATCGAAATACAATAAAACTTTTAATTTTGCGTTATATATGAAATCGGCTCAAAAGGCGAATTTAGTATTAATTTAAAAAAGGTGTTGCAATTTAAACGTTAATTCTTATATTGCGCCACGAAATTTATTACCTACTAAGAGTATGAAAGTAAACAAAATTATTGCTGCAAAATTATTGCTATCCCTAGTGATAATGGTCGGATTTACTAGTTGTAGTAAAAAATCTGATTCCAAAGGCGGTTCAAGAGCTACAGGTTGGAAAATCAACGATAAGAAGGGTGGTTTCCAATATGCTTCTAAATTTAAAAAGCAAGCTACCGGACCAGGTTTAGTTATGGTGGAAGGTGGAACTTTTACCATGGGTAAAGTTCAGGATGATGTAATGCACGATTGGAACAATACTCCAAATCAGCAACACGTAATGTCTTTCTATATGGACGAAACCGAGGTAACCAATTTAATGTACATGGAGTACTTGGATTGGTTAAAGAGAGTTTTCCCTCCGGACCAAGAAAATTACAAAAACATTTATGAAGGCGCTTCTCCTGATACATTAGTATGGAGAAACCGTTTAGGATATAATGAAACGATGACCAACAACTACTTGAGACATCCGGCTTATGCTGAATATCCTGTAGTTGGGGTGAATTGGATTCAAGCTACTGAGTTTGCCAAATGGAGAACAGACCGTGTGAACGAAAAAATTCTTGAAGACCAACGTTATTTGAAAAAAGATGCGAAGGTAACCGATGAAACTGCAGAGAAAGTATTCAGTACTGAGGCTTATTTAGCATCGCCTTCAACAGCAATGGGTGGAGATGATAAATTGGTTTTGAAAAAAGGACAAAAACCGGGTGCAGCTCCCAAAGCATCAGCTTCAAGTGGTGGAACCAATACTCAAGGAAACAGTCCTAAAAATGTTTATGCTCAAAGAACATCAGGTTTGATTTTGCCTGAGTACCGATTGCCAACTGAAGCAGAGTGGGAATATGCAGCTGCTGCTGATGTAGGTCAAAGAGAATACAATGCTTACAAAGGACAAAAGAAATATCCTTGGTCAGGACAATATACCCGTTCCGGAAAAAGACAAGTTAGAGGAGATCAATTGGCTAACTTCAAACAAGGAAAAGGAGATTACGGTGGAATTGCAGGCTGGTCTGATGACGGTGCCGACATCACCAACAAAGTTAAATCGTATCCTCCAAATGATTTCGGATTGTATGATATGGCCGGTAACGTAGCCGAATGGGTTGCCGATGTTTACAGACCTATTGTTGATGATGAAGCTAATGATTTCAACTACTACAGAGGTAACGTTTACATGAAAGACAAAATAGGTGACGATGGTAAAGTGGAATTGGTTACTGCCGAAACACAAAAATTCGATACCTTGTCTAACGGTAAAATCATCGCAAGAAACCTTCCTGGTCAAATTGCTCAAGTACCGGTTGATGAAAAAGAAACTTATTTAAGACAAAACTTCGACAAATCAGACAACAGAAACTATCGTGATGGAGACAAACAGTCTACAAGATACTTCAAGTTTGGTGGTTCAGAAGAAGGAGATGAAAAAGGTAAAATGTCTGACAGCCAAAGAATGTATGACTCTCCAAAACACAATGTGTCTACGGATAGTTTAGGAAACATGGTTAGAAGATATGACAAGTCAAACAAGAGAACGACTTTGGTAAACGACGATGTAAGAGTTTACAAAGGAGGTTCTTGGAGAGACAGAGCATATTGGTTAGATCCTGCACAAAGAAGATACTTCCCGCAAGATATTGCTACTGACTATATCGGATTCCGATGTGCGATGTCGAGAGTTGGACCTAAATCCGACAAAAAGAAAAGAGCAAGAAACTAATTTTAGTTTGAGAATAACAAAAAAAGCCCTTATTTTTAAGGGCTTTTTTATTTTAAAACCTTTTTTGATTTATGACTGTTCCAAAAATACACGAGTTGTTTTTGACCTGTAACCGAGTTTCAACAGATACCCGAAAAATTGAACCCAATTCCTTTTTTGTTGCCATTAAAGGTGATCGTTTTGATGCGAATACTTTTGCCGGAGAAGCATTAGAGAAAGGAGCCAGTTATGTTTTGATTGACAATTCAGATTACTATATCGATCACAGAACGATTTTGGTTGAGAATAGTTTGACGGCGCTTCAGGAGCTGGCTAAATATCACAGAAACTATTTGAAATTGCCCGTGATTGCTTTGACTGGCAGTAACGGGAAAACAACTACCAAGGAATTGATTCATGTGGTGTTGTCCAAAAAATACAATACGGTGGCCACAGTCGGCAATTTGAATAATCACATTGGTGTGCCGTTGACCTTACTTTCATTTACAAAGGAAACGCAAATCGGGATTGTTGAAATGGGTGCCAATCATCAGAAAGAAATCGAGTTTTTATGTGAAATAGCCCAGCCGGATTATGGGTATATTACCAATTTCGGGAAGGCGCACCTTGAAGGTTTCGGAGGTGTTGAAGGTGTTATAAAGGGCAAAAGTGAAATGTATAGCTATCTGAAGAATAGTCAAAAATCAGTCTTTGTTAATCTTGATGATGCCATACAAAACGAAAAGACAGCCGATTTTAATCGGATTACATTCAGTCAGCAAGACCACAGTGCCAGTGTTTTTATAGCAAAGGTCACGGCTAATCCGTTTGTTTGCGTCCATGTGTTTAGTCTTGAGATTCAATCGCATCTGATTGGTTTATACAATGCCAATAATATTAATGCTGCGGTTACCATTGGAAACTATTTCGGAGTTTCGGCTGCGGATTGTAAAGCAGCCATAGAAAGTTATATACCGGAGAACAATCGTTCTCAATTGCTGACTAAAGGGAGCAACGAAATCATTCTGGATGCTTACAATGCCAATCCGAGTAGTATGAAGGTGGCTTTGGAAAATTTTATTCAGTTGGACAAAAAGAATAAGATGATTATTATTGGTGATATGTACGAATTGGGTGAGGAGAGTTTGGCCGAGCATAAAGCTATAGTGTCTTATTTGAATGCTACGGCATCCTTTGAATGTCATTTTGTAGGGAAGGACTTTTTTGCGAACGCTGTGGATAACCAGATATTCCGGTTTTATGCCTCGTTTGATGATTTGAGTCATTATTTACAGGCCAATCCGCCGGAACACAAGACGCTGCTTATAAAGGGCTCCAGAGGAATGGCTTTGGAACGAACCTTAGATTATTTATAATATATGAACTCCTCTTTACAGAGGAGTTTTTTTATGGCGTGTGCTGAGGGGCTTTTTGTATTGTTCTTTTCGTTTCAGGCGTTGCCGGTGTCTTTTCAGACGTTGCCGGTGTCATTTCAGGGGTTGCCGTTGTCTTTTCAGACGTTGCCCATGTCGTTTCAGAGATTACCCGCGTCATTTCAGGCGTTGCCGGTGTCATTTCAGAGATTACCCATGTCGTTTCAGACGTTACCCATGTCTTTTCAGAGGTTACCCATGTCGTTTCAGACGCTACCCATGTCATTTCAGACCTTGCCCATGTCTTTTCAGGCGCTACCTATGTCATTTCAGAGATTACCCATTCTGTTTCAGGCGTTGCCGTTGTTATTTCAGCGGAATTACATTTGGTTCTGAAGCTTGGGGAGTTGGTTTGAGGTTTTTTGGGTTTGAATTTTGATTTTTTCCAAAAAAGAGAGGGCCAGAAGGGGGATTAGAATTGGAATTTTTTATAAGGAATTGACAACATTTTTGTAAAAAGGATTGGTATGCTGTAGTGTTTTTATTAAAATCATCATAAGAAATCCAAAATTCTGTGTTTTGAATGAACTTCTTTCTTGAAAAAGGCTAAAGAGCCTTTATTTACTGGGTTTAGCAGTTTTTTAAAAATGTGAATAGGGGGTATTTTTATCCTAAAAAACCTTTAAAAAACATGAAATTAACTTTTAAAATTCCATAAATTTAAAAGAATAGGTAAAATATAATAAGTATTATTAATATACTTTTAGGTTCGAAATATTAACCAAAATAAATATCAATTTATGTTTTACAATTACACTTTGAAAAGGTTTTTGTGGCAGCTTTCGTCTCTAAGCGAAGAGCCCAAAAAAACGAAGTCAGCTTTGAGTGACTTCTCAAAAGTGGTTTTGTTGTTTTTATTTGCCGTGACCGGTATGAAGGCACAAACCATACTTATTAATCCGGCTACCGATGGGGGCTTTAATTCAGGGAGTACATTTAGTGCTAACGGATGGACAGTGGCCAATCAGGGAGCTGGTAAAACTAAATGGGCAGTAGGTACTGCTGTTAGTTCGGGAGCAATCACCGGAACTTCCGCTTACGTGTCTTTAGATGAAGGAGAAACCAATTCTGCAGCCGGGATTACCGGAGGTAGAACGGTATACTTCTATAGAGATGTTGCTATTCCGGCCGGTCAGACTAATATTGCTTTGACCTTCAATTGGAAGTCGGTAGGGACAACATTTCAGGTTTTTGCTGCTCCAACCAGTGTAACGCCTGTTGGTACCGACGTACAGTTGAACACTCCTATTACTATTGCGGGTGCGACAACTATTTTTACAGCTACAACTAACGCTGTAACTCAAAATGGTTTTGCTTTTGTTCCTCCAAGTTTTGCGGGAACTACCATGCGATTAATTTTTATGTGGTCGAGTAGTGGTTCTACTACGAATCCTCCGGCTGCTATCGATAATATTTCATTAGTTTCCAGAACAGGTGGTGTTGAAATCGCCTCTGTAGCTACAGGGAATTATACCAATCCGTCTACTTGGGATGCCGGTTATGTACCGTCACCTGCAGATGATGTCATTATTAATGCCAACAACACAATAACTATCGATGCCAAAGGTATCGGTGCAAACAACTTATATATAGCTGGTGCCAATGCGGTACTTCAGTTTGGTACTAATTCGGATGAGTATACGGTAATCAATGATTTATTGGTAAGTGGTTCCGGTGCCCGATTCAATGTATATGAAACAACAAACGGAAAATCTTTAAAAGTTGGACATGATATTACGGTAGCTTCCAGTGGTAGATTAGATGTTTCTGTAGGGAGTTCATCAACAAATATTGGTTCATTGAACTTGAATGGTTCTTCTTTGCAAACTATTTCTTCTGATGGAACAGGTTTAATCGGAGGTACTGTTACCGCAACCGGTACGACCAATACAGCTAATATGATTAACCAATTAATTGTAAGCAATACCAGTTCGGTTACGCCAAATATTGACTGGCAATTAAATAATGTTAGAATTAAAAATGCCTTACGTTTAAACAGCGGTAGAGTTGCTTTAGGAAGCAACAAGATTATCATTGGAAACTATGCCGCTATTTTCAGCAACAACTTTACTTGTAACTTAGGAAGTGGTTTTATAGGTGGTACTATCGGAAGATGGTATGGTACATCAGCAACCGGTGTTGTGATTGATCCGGGAGTGGATTACAATCCTTCTACAGCGGCTTTATTCCCTTCATTAAGTGCAACGGGTGCTAACCGTTGGGCTTTTATTTATGCTACCAGTACCAGTACAGCCGGTGAATTGGCTTTGGTTTATACCGATTCTAATTCTATGAATACCGGTTTGTCTATTGCTGATGGAGGTTATACTATTACTAATCGCTATAACGGAAGTTGGGCGATTACTAAAGATGCTACTTATGCCAGTACAGCAGGTACTTTCTCATTAGGGTTGTATGCTCCAGGAGCTTATGCTGTTAATGACGGTAGTTCAAGAATATTATATGCAGCTGCTGCAGCTCCGGGGGCACATACCAACGGGACCACCACTCCGTTTGTGGCCAGAAAAGGACTTACAATTGCTGATTTAACAGCCGGTGCTTTCTATGTGGGAGTTAATTCGGCTTCGGCACAAGGAGCAACTACTAAAACTTCAGTAGCAACAGGAGACTGGAACACAGCTTCTACCTGGACTCCAAGCGGAGTGCCAACTTGCAGTGATATTGTAACTATTGCAGCAGGACACACTGTAACCGTAAACGGCACGGCCAGTGCTGCCGGTGTAACTGTTAAAGGTACTTTGGTGAATGCCGGTGGTGCTATGACAGTAGGTTGTACAAACAACAACGCTATTTTTACCAACTTTGGAACTCATACTGTTTCAGGAGGTACTTTAACGGTGAATGGTGGTGTATACCAAAGATTGGGTAGCTCGTTCAACCAAACCGGAGGTAATATTATTGTAGACAGTAATGCTGCAGGAGTTGCAGCTAACAGTGTTGGTCAAGGAGGTAGCTCATTTAAAATTGATACTTCTAATTTGAATTTGACTGGTGGAAAAATTACCATTGTAGATCCATTGGTAAACAATACACAAGCGACTACAGCCAACTCTATTACCAGTTATACTTTAGCATCTAATGCAGGAGATTTTACGCATTTGGTAAACGGATCGTATCCGGCCGGTGCGACTACATTACAAATGAGTAGTTTTAACAGTAACCAAAATATTTTTGGTGTGGGACAGTTGGTTTCAGGAGCAGGTATTCAGGCAGGAACTACAGTAACTGCTGTAACTGTTGGAATTTCTATCAGCATAACACTTTCTTTACCTACTACGGCACCGATTTCAAGTGCTTCGTTGACATTCTCTTCCATGGCTAATGGTCAATATAACATCATGTTCCCAACTACGGGTGATTTTTATAATTTGGCTATTGGACAAACTATTTCCGGGCCTGGTATCCAACCGGGAACTACTATTGTGAATGCAGGAGGAGGAATTGACGGAAAAGGAGGAGTTACTTTATCCTTACCAATTTCAGGATTGGGAACTTCACCTATTACCAGTGCTCAAACCATGACTATGTCAGGAGCATCAAGCGGTTGTTCTTCTATCATTTTAACTGCAGCGAACCCGGCTATTATTGTTGGGCAGGCAGTTTCAGGAACTGGTATTCAACCGGGAACTACGGTTACAGGAACACCGGCTACGAACGGTACTGCTGCCAGAATTGATTTGTCATTACCGGCAAGTTCGGCTATGGTTGCACCAGTAGCATTGACCTTCTATGACGGTAACTTAAACAGTTATGCTTTTGCTTATAACTCACCGGTAAATTATTCCGCAGGTCTTAACCATACACTTCAAATTGGAGATGGTGTTTCTACGGATAAAGCGGCAGTTACTATTAACGGTTTCTTGTGTAACATGGCACAAGGAGGAGGAGTTTTATCCTTAGGGAATTTAGTGGTTGATGCTCTTGACGGTAACAGCCGTTTCTGTAATATGGCTAATGCTCTAAGCGTTCAAAATGCCACTACGGTTACCGGAGGTAGTGTATTGAAAAGATTTGGTTCTTCAGGATCTTGGTATTTTGGAGGAAATGTAATCAATAACGGTAGTGTATTTGTAGGAACAACAAGTTTAAATTTGGCTAACTTGGGCTTTGTGAATGGCGTAGCTACGGTTGTACCTACCACTTTACCACAAACCCTTGCCGGTACAGGAGTGTTCTACAATAATTTGAATCCGGCTTTGGCGACAGCCTCATTAACTTCATTGACTGTTAACAATACCAGTAATGGAGGAGTTACTATCGCAACGCCTAATTTCAGAATATCAAGTACCATCACGATGACAGCAGGGATTATCCATACTTCTGCTGCTACCCCTTTATACCAAGGACTTGCCGATTTATCTGTAGGATCTTCTATTGGTGGTAACTTCGGACCAACGTGTTTTATTGACGGTCCGTTCTCAAAAGCTATTCCGCTTACTAATACCGCAGCATTTATTTTCCCGGTAGGTAAAACATCGTATACTCCGATTACATTCTCAGTAACAGGAGGTGTTAACTTGACAGCAGAAGCTTTTACTACCAATACAGGAACAGCATCAGCTAACATTAGCGGACTAAGTGCTACCAGATGGAAAGTAACCCGTAACGGTACTTTAGGAGCTTTTACTGATTTTAAAGTTTCTTTAGGAGATGCTTCAATGACAGCCAATAATTTTGCTGTTCAGGCATCAACAGATCAAGGAACATATGATAATGTATTAGGAACTGCAACAGCCTTTACACCGGCAGCAGCAGGAACAACTAATACCATCGCTATGACTACAGCCACTGCGGGAGCTAATTTTACAGGAAACTTTGCGTATGCTACTGTAGCTGCTTGTAGTACTGTTAACCCAGGGAATACTATTGCTGATTTGACAATTACTCAGGGTATAACTACACAAAACACTACTGCTACCGGTATGACAAATGGTTCAGCCACGGTAACACTTTCAGCAGCAAATGCGGCTATCGTGACCGGATTAAAAATATCAGGTACCGGTGTTCCTACAGGTGCTACGGTTTCTGCTATTACCGGAACTACATTAACTATGTCTCTTCCGGCAAATCAAACCATTGCTACGGCTTCGACTTTGACTTTCACCACAACTCAGTCGCCGACTTCTTTGTGTGGTACTCAGCCTGTTGCTTTGAGTTTACAAAACGCCGTTACCGGTGCCGGAGTTACTTACCAATGGCAAAGTTCAGCCGATGGTTCTACTTATACCAATATTAATGGAGCTACAGCAGCGACTTATTCTGCTAATCCAACAGCTTCTACATACTACCGTTGTACTGTAACTTGTCCTTTTGGTCCTGTTACAGCTACTTCAACTCCGGTTCAGGTTACTTTTGGTAATTCGGTAACTGTTACACCGGCTTCTCGTTGTGATGCGGGTACCTTAACATTAGAAGCAACCGCTTCTTCAGGTACTGTAAAATGGTATAGTGCTGCTACCGGTGGAACTGTTTTAGGAACAGGAACATCGTTTACGACACCATCATTAAGTACTTCAACTACTTACTATGCCGGAGCAGAGAGTACTTCTTCTGCTTACACTGCCGGTAAGCCATTTACAGGAACATCAACACAGTTTAATTTTATCAGTGGATTGGTGTTCAATGCTGTGACTAATGTACGTTTGGCTTCGGTAAAAGTATATCCGAAACAAACTTCCGGAGCAGCAGATGCTCAAGCGCCTATTACTATCCGATTGTTTGATAAAAACGGGGTACAAGTACCAGGTACTACAGTAACGTTCACCCCGCTTTTAAATACGGGAACTATGGGGGCAGTTAGTCAGGTGGTTACTTTGAATTATGATATCCCAGCCGGTACCGGTTACCGTTTGTTGGTAACTTCAGGAATGAGTTCAAGTAATAACTTAGGAAGAATAGGTACAGGAATTATTTATCCGTTTACTACAGGAAGTTTAACATTTACTGCAGCGGCTTCAAGTTATGATACTGTTGAAACTTCTGCCTATTCTAATTTCTTTGACTTAAGCGTTACTGATGTTTGTGCTTCTCCAAGAGTAGCTGTGTTAGCTAAAGTAGGTGATTATATCACAACACAACCGTCAAATGTAAATATTTGTTCTACTACAGGAGCAATGGCATCGGTTTCAGTTGCTACAAGTGCTGCTTCTGCTACATATACTTGGCAGTACAGAGTTGTTACGGCTACCAATACGAATCCGGCTTGGATTACTATTACAGCGGCTAATGCCGGTACTATCTATACTAACTATACCACCGCTACTTTAGGGATTACCAGACCGAGTACAGCTTTGCCTGCTAAAGGTACTGAATACCGAGTATTGGTTGATACAGGGTGTGGAGCTGTGTTGACATCGAATACAGCTTTATTAAACTCTCTGGCAGCAGCCAAAGGAGGAACTATTTTGGTTGATGCCAATGTTTGTGCCGGCAGCAGTGCCACATTTACCGTATCGGGTTATGTAGGAACCTCATTCCAATGGCAGTCGTCTCCTATTTCGACGTCTACAGCTCCAGGAGTGTTCACCGATATCGCGGGAGCAACAGGGACTACGTATACAACGACTATACAGTCAACTTCTGACCGTTCCTACAGAGTTGTCGTAACTAACGGACCGTGTGGCGAAACTACAGCTACTTCAGCAACTAAAACGATAACCATTAATCCTAAATCAGTAGCAGGTACTGTTACCGGAGGAGGAATGATTTGTTCAGGATCTTCAGGTTCGTTGAAAGTTGCCGGTTATGTGGGTAAAATTCAGTGGGAGTATTCTACAGACGGTGTAAATTATACGAATGCACCAAAAGCAGCCGATGCTCAAACCGTTCCATTCGGAACTAGTTCGGTAAGCAGTACAGCAGCATCATATGTGCCGACAAATATTACAGCTAATGTATATTTCAGAGCCAAAATTACGAGTGGTGCCTGTTCATCAGCTTATACAAGTGCAGTACAGTATGTAATGGCAACAACGGCTTTTGTGGGTGTAGTTTCACCGGCAACCAGCTTAATTTGTCCGGGTACAGGAACCACATTGAATGTGTCTACTGCTTCCGGAACGATTACATGGCAAAAATCAACCAACTGGTTAACAGCGCTTCCAACTTGGACTACTGTTAAAAATTCAACTATTACTTTGGCTACCGGAAATCTTACGGCTTCAACAGCCTACAGAGTAATGGTAACTACCGGAGCATGTTCAACTGTTTACAGTGATATTGCTGTGGTGAATGTGGTAGCAAAACCACTTGCCAAAACTGTAGTTGCCAATACTACAACCCCTTCAGGTAAAACAGCTTTAACAGCAATGTGTACTACTGATGTGTCAAAAATATTGACTATCGGTGCCGGATACATTGGAGACATTCACTGGCAAACGTCTACTACTTCGACTACTGAAGGATTTACCGATATTGCAGGTGCAACATCTGTTAGCTATAATGTAACCAGTCCTGCCATCGGACCAAACTATTTCAGAGTTAGATTTACTAACTCTTGTGGAGTAGAGGTGATAGGTGCAGTTGTAACGGTATACTACAAAGATTGTGCTGCTGCTAAAGTAGTTGAAGACGAAGTAGTGACTAAAGCTCCTTTTGCTGTAGTAGCTTATCCGAATCCATACAATGACAATTTTAAACTAAGTCTCACAACGTCAAACGAAGACAACATTGGGATTATGGTTTATGATATGACCGGAAAATTAGTGGATCAAAAAGAAGTGAGACCTAGCGATATGTCTGAACTTCAAATAGGAGATCGTTATGCTTCCGGAATTTACAATGTAATTGTAACGCAAGGTGCTGAAGTAAAAACAGTACGTGTGATTAAAAGATAACAAGCAGTTTATAATTTAATTGGGACATCGCCCTTCAATGAAAATTGAAGGGCTTTGTTTTTATAATAGTTTGGTAGGATTGTAATGAGTTTTTATGCTAATTAACTTGGGTTTTAAATTGACTTGTCAAGCGCTTCAAAATTTTTGTTAAAAAATATTTTTTTACATTTGCCTCTAAATTCCGCGTTATTCTCTAACTTAACAACATTAAATCTTTTAATTTTATCTGGTTTAATGCATTTTTCGTTGGAAATAGCATCTCCAAAGGAAACTTGTAAACCCAATAAAACTGTTCTTTTTTAATTTTTTTCAAGCAAGAGCAAATGAATTACCGTTGTGTATCATATAGATATCTTTTAATTGTTATCCTGGTCGGATGCTTGCATACTGTTGGAATTGCTCAAAATTTTGCCCCTCAGGATTACTTGTCTGAAAACATTGAGAATCTTATTAATTCCAATCCTGATCAGGCATTGAAGATTGCGCAGCACTTATTAAGTAAGACAAATACCACGAATCAGGAGAAGGCTAAAATCAATTTTTTTATTTCTAAAGCTTACAAAGTAAAAGGAGATTATAGTAGTGCCCTGAATTTTCTTTTTGAAGAAAAAAACTTTGATCAGTACTTGTCTGAGGAGACCAAAATTGATATTGAAATAGAAAAGGCTGATATTTTAAGAGAATTGGCCCTCGACAAGCAATCAAAAAAAATACTGCAGCAATTGGAAACGAAGGGAGATAATTTGCGCGAAAGTGATTTAAAATCGTATATAAAATCAGCCGTAACTTTACAAAAAGCCCGTTTTTTATTCAGCGAAAATAAATTTGACAAGGCATTAGAGCTACTCAATAATAAAGACATTTTTTCTGAAAAGATCTTCCGGAATAGAGAGGAATTTAAGCTGACTTATCAAATGACCTTAGGACAGCTGTATTTAGGAAAAAAGGATTTGGTTCATGCCAAATCTAATTTTGATTCTGTAATGAAAGTAATCAAGCAACAGGATGTTACCAAAACTAATATCTATGCAAAAATCAATGCCTTTTGTGGGTTGGCAGGCATAAGTTTTCTCGAAAATGATCATAATAACGTAATTTTATTATCAAGTGAAGCTTTGGTTGATTCTAAAAGACTGGGAAATTGGTTTCTGCAGGAAAAAATCATGCGTTTGGAGACGGAAAGTTATATTGCCTTGCAGGATTCGGTTCACTATAAAGTGGCCTACACCGAGTTTATTGAAGCAAGAGCACAGGCAGAGTCTCAGGAACAAGACGGAATAAATGCTTCGTACAACTTAATTTCGGATGAATACAATGAGGCTTATTTGGCACACAAAGAAAATTACCAGCATATATTGTATTATGTAGGAGGAGTCATTCTGATTATCATTTTGATATGTCTCTTTTTTTGGGTAAAAGTGTTGCAAAGTAAAAAGCGATTAGATGAAATTATCAATTATATTGAAATCACCCGAAATAACTTAGTGGAACGTTTTACAGAGAAGAAGCCGGAACCAAAGAAAAACACCATTCTAAAAGAGACGGAAGACCAGCTTTTAATTAAATTGAAAAAGTTTGAAAACTCCAAGCGATTTATCAATAAAGACATCTCATTAGCTGTTTTAGCCGGACAACTTGATTCTAATACCAAATATTTATCTGAAATAATCAACTCCCATTACAACGTAAATTTCAATACGTACATCAACAAATTGCGTATCAATTATATCATCGAGAAATTGAAAACCGACCCAAATTTTATTAATTATAAGATTAGTTATTTGGCTGAAAATTGCGGGTTTTCTTCACACAGTAGTTTTGCTACGGTATTCAAATCAATTACCGGTATGTCACCGGTAAAATTTATTGAGCTTTTAAATGATGAAAAAGAAAATAATCTTTTAAATGATGCAAGCTAAAAGAAATAGTATTTGGTTTTGTTTTATGGTTGTCAGTTTGCTGGCAGCCAATAGCTTGTTTTCGCAAAGCAATAAAGAAATTGACAGCATCATCAAAATTGCTTCGCAGGAAATTTATGCTAATCCCGATAAGGTCATTCAAAACGGAGAAAACATTCTCAAAAAACCAGGGCTTGATATTGATTACAAGATTAAAGTAAACCGTTTGATATCGGATGGTTATTCGGCGAAAAGAGATTATGAAAAATCGTTGCAATACGTTATCAGAGCCAACGATTTGTTGCGTTTTTCACAGGACAAGTTGTTGAAAATCGCTATTACCAACAAGATGGGAATTCAATACCATCAACTCAAGATTTATGACAAAGCCCTGCAGTTTCTGGATCAGGCAGAACAACTGATTGCCGAGTATCCGGTAAAGGATTCTGTTCGAACAGAATCGGGAAGGAATTATATTGTCAGAGGGTTTATTTACAAAGAAAAACTGAGTTGTGCCATTGCGATTGCCTTTTTTGACAGAGGGATAGCCGAATTTAAAAAAAGCAACTTCAAAGCGGACAATGCCAGAATCAGTATTGCAGAATATAATAAAGGGAATTGTTATCTTTTATTGTCTAACAATAAATTGGCTCGTGAAAACTTTGTGAAAGCCATTGAGAGTGCTAAGGTTGTGGATGCAAAAAGTTTACAGGCTTTTGCTTTGAAAGGATTAGCCCGTGTTAATACCCGAGAAGGAGATTATTTGGCAGCCATCCAGGCACTTAAAGAAGCTTTAAATATATCAGCCGAAGTACAGGATTTGGTCTTAAATCTGGAATTGTACAATGGTTTGTCTGAAAATTATCTGGATATAAATAATTTAGAACAATTTAAATTTTATCAGCAAAAATACAGTATAACCCAAAAAATGCTCAAAGAGAACGAACGGGTTTCCGCTAGTGAATCTTTGGGTGTAAAAGAGGCAGAATTCAAATCAAAAGTAGTCGATTTAGACTCTGAATTTTATTATGCGTTGTTGGTATTATTCTTCCTTTCTATTCTGATTGTTCTTTTCTTTTATGTTTTAATTAAACGAAAGAGGAAAGAATTGGGAGCGATAAAAAGCCAAATCGCCCTATTGCAAAATAAGAAAGTGCAATAGCGTTTCCGTTTTGTTTTTCCCTTTAAAATCCACCAAAAATAATGTGTTTGCTTTTTAATTTCCTGAATTTATAAAGCATAACAATTTATTAATTGCCCTCAATTATCTACTTTAGTTTCCGAAATAACAATGCTATAGGTATTAGTTAGTTATTTTTATTGGGAATCAATCTGTTATGCGCCTTTTCAAAAGCTTTTTTATTTAAAAAAGCAATCATTTTTTTTATCGATTCTTCTTTTTTAAACATCAAAAAGAAGTGTATTTCTGAAACATGGTAAGTTGTAAAGCCAAAGTGAAGTTCAGATTGTCGAAAGACAAAAAAAAGAGAAAAATTGGAATTTATTTGAGGAAACAGGTTAGTGTTATACCAAAAAAAATTCAGCTCAAATATTAAAAAAATCAAAACCAAACTAAATATAAAATGAATCAAAACCAACTTTTTTTAGAGACCAAAACTGGGAATGCCGATGGCTCCTTTTTTCAGGGAAGAGCAGTCTTTAATTTATCAAGTGTCAGATTGAATTTTCAAGCGGTTATTTTGTTGTTGTTTTTAGCACTGGCCAATTTAAGTTATGGTCAATTAGCGACGGAACCTTTTGCAACTTCCATTCCGGGCACTTGGGCTGTTAAGAGTAATTTAGTGCCTGCTAATAATTGGATCTGGAACAGTTCGGCCGGGTACCAACCGACTGGATTTACCAACACAGGTTGTGCTGCAGTAAATCCGGCATTGAATAGTACGGTCGGTACGACAGCGGAATATTACTTGATATCTCCTCAATTCTTAACACCAGCCAATGGTGAGATTCGTTTTTTTACCAAACAGGGAAGTTTTACCAATAAAGGGACAACTTACCAAGTTAGAATTTCAACTGCTGCCCAACCGGATATCACGGGTTTTAATGTGGTATTGGGTACTTGGACAGAACCTACTCTAAATGTTTCTGCTACCTCATATGATGCAACGCCTAAGGTAGTTTCTTTGGGAAGTATAGCAGCAGGAACACCGGTTTATATAGCCTTTGTTGCTATTACCAATCAAACCGGTGCTTCTTCTACGGCGGGGGATACGTGGTATGTTGATGATGTGAAAGTAGCTTCTACTTGTTCTCCGGTTACCGGAATTACTCCTTCGGTAAGTGCCAATAGTGCCGTTATTAACTGGACACACCCTACGGCAACCAACTTCGGAATAGAAGTAGTACCAACGGGAGCGGGGCATGGGGCTACAGGAACACCGGTAACAGGAACCACGTATACAGCGTCAAATTTGACGCCCAATACGACTTATGATGTTTATATTATCACTAATTGTGATAGTACTACGTCCAGTGCTTGGGCGGGTCCTTTTACTTTTACGACTCCTCAGGTTGGATTAACCTGTCCAAACGCGATAATAATCCCTCCGGATGTAACAACTACTCCTTATGTATTGAGTAGTAATTTAGCCAATTACTATACCGAAACAGATTATACGCCTTATACTACTGTTGGTTCCAATTGTTTCCCGGCATCAACTTATAATCAATTGAATGGGAATCATCTATTTTTTAATTATACCCCAACAACTACAGGGTTAATCAATATAACACAATCGGTTACAAACTCTTCGGGAGGAGGAGGAAATGGCTGTTACAATGCTTCTTCAAGTGTAATGGTATTTAATAGTTGTGCAGATGTAGGTGTTAACTGTTTGGCAGCTACATTAACTGAGGCCGTTGGAGCCAATTATGGAACATGGGTGGGTCAGATTAATGATTTGTATGTACAAGCAGGGCATACCTATGTAATCGTGATGTCATCTCCTTATCAGCATGCTACCAATTCAAATGCGCAACTTTGTTTTACTTTTACAGTTAGTGGTTCATCATGCCCCTCGCCATCACCGTCGGGAACCACCTATAATAATTTAACCCAAACCAGTGCTAATTTTTCATGGAACAATGAAGGAAACTTGGTGAGCAACTGGCAGTATGTGGTCTTGCCGGTAACTTATGGGGCACCTAACGGTACTGAGACATTACTTTCGACCAATACGAACTTGAATAACCCCGTTGGTGGTCTTTCGCCTGCTACAAGTTACAATTTATATGTGCGTTCGGTTTGTGGCGGAACACCGGCAGCGTGGGCTCCGGCTTTTACGTTTAGAACACCTTGTAATCCGTATTCTTTACCTTATTATACAGGGTTTAGTTCCGATGATGCTACTATCAATTGTTGGTCGCAATTAAATTTGAATAACGATACGAACTTCTTTGCTTTTGGGAACAATGCTTTTAGTGAACCCGTAGCAAAATTACGAACAAACGCAGGGAATGAGAATGATATGTTAATCTCCCCACAATTTCATATGGACGGAGTGACTCAAAAAAGATTGCGTTTTAAATATAATATCTATGGAAACTGGGGCCTTATCGTAAATAATCCTACCGGTGGACCAGGTTCGTTTGAAGTAAAACTGTCAACGACGGGAGCGGGACCAAATAGTTTTACCACTACTGTAATTCCATTGACATCGTATACAACGGCTTATAATTTTTACGAAATCATTGTTCCTTTACCTAATATTACCGGTGACATCAATATTGCTTGGATTGTCCCACCGGGTGCCACCCAAACCGGGAACTGGATTTATATTGACGATGTCTATGTGGAAGATTTACCAGCATGTTCAGAACCGGCTTATCCCGTAGTGACTCCGGGGTCTATTACTTCTACATCGGCCCAAATTTCCTGGACTGCAGGATATCAAAATACACAATGGCAATTGGTGGCACAGCCACTGGGAACCGGTACGCCGGTAGAGCCATTTGCTCCGGGGGCTGTTGTGAACATTGTCAGCACTAATCCGTATACAATTACAGGTTTAAATCCATCTACACGGTACGAGTTTTATATGAGAGCGTATTGTTCTGCTTCAGAACAAAGTATCTGGGTAGGTCCCATTGACTTCAACACGGTTTGTATAGAACAACCTACTCCGTACTACGAAAGTTTTAACGATGTTGATCCTAATACCAAAAAATTCTGTTGGACTACTAATAATGCCAATGGTGATCCAGCGCAATGGAGAATTAACGCTACTGAAGCGACCATATATCCGCAACCTATCACCTTTTTTGATCCATTTGTTTCTTATAATGATTGGTTAATCAGTGTGCCCGTGAATGCGGTTGGTGCTAAAAGGCTGCGCTTTAATTACAGAGTAACTGCTGCACCAGGTCCAGTTGCATTATTCCCAAGAGGGAATTTTGAAGTACTGCTATCGTCAACACCTGATTTTGCTACCTATACCACTTTGATTCCTTTGCACGATTTTACCAATTCAAGTTTTCTGGAAGATTCGGCTTTGTTTACCGGAACAGGAACCACGTACATTGCATTCCGTATGCCGGCTAACATGCCTGATCCGACCAATACAGGTATGGTCACCATAGATGATTTTGTGATAGAGGACGCACCGGCTTGTCCGAACCCGTCTCATTTGACTGTGACTACCATAACTACCACAACAGCCAATGCAGGTTGGACTATAGGAAGTATGGAAACCCAATGGGAAATTGTAGTGCAGGAGCAAGGCACCGGAGTACCAACAGGTTCAGGTACCACAGTAAACACCACGCCGGTCTATAATATAACTGGTTTGACGCAAGATACCGCTTACGAATACTATGTGAGAGCGGTTTGTAATGCTTCGGAAAGCAGTGAATGGGTAGGGCCGTATCTTTTCAGAACGCCTTGTAACCCATTACCAACGCCATTTACGGAAACGTTTGATACTACTTCAAACACGGAATCGTGTTGGACAGTAGTGAATGGTAATGGCGATTCGAACACTTGGAACCTTAACCAAACGGTAAACCCAATGTTTGGCAACCAAATGGCCGCCTTGTTTACCGGAAGTAACGGGGATAACAATGATTGGTTGATTACGCCAACCCTTATGGCACATGCCGGACAAAGGTTGCGTTTTTATTATAAGGCCTATGATAGTTTTTTTGAAGAAGATTTAAAAGTTATACTTTCTACGGGCGGTACAGCAATAAGTCAATTTCCTTCGTCCAATATTATCTATGAAAATAATGTAGTAGTCCCTACAGATGCTACCGGTACCGTTTCAGGTTCTAACATTTTAACCGTGACTTCGGGTGTAAATATTAAACCGGGGGATAGAGTAGATGCTGCCGGATGGATTATCCCTTACGGGTCAACAGTGGTAAGTGTTGTAGGTAACACGGTAACATTGTCAGCTGCAGCTACCGTAACTCAGGCTGGTCCGATAGATGTAACCTTCACTCATGAAGTTATCAATAATACGGATACCAGAGAAAAAGTGATCAATTTAACCGGAATTACGGCTCCAACCAATATCAATATTGCTTTCCATACCCCATATTTTCCGCCAAATCCATGGAATTACAGAGGACAATATACATTTATCGATAACGTAATTGTAGAAGATATACCGGCTTGTCCGGAGGTAATCAATGTAACAACCTCTAACATCGTTGATGTTTCAGCTCAGATTAACTGGCAGAGTACAGGCTCAGAGACGTCTTGGGAAATTTCGGTACAGCCTTATGGCACTCCTGCTCCTATCGGCGATACATTGCCGGCCTATCTTCATACGGCCACTACGCATCCGTATACCGTTACCGGATTAGCACCGGCAACAAAATACCAATATTATGTTAGAGCGGTGTGTAGCGGCTCTTCACAAAGTATTTGGGTTGGGCCTTTTGAATTCACTACTCGTTGTGATTATGCCAATGTTTGTCAGTACACTATTTCAACGATTAGTGGTAATACCGGTCAGGTTAGTCAATCGGTGAATGTGATACAAAACGGAGTGGTGCTACAGGAATTGGAATTTCCGGGCTTTAATCAAACTCAATTGGATTATCAGGTATTCTTATGTTCGGGGGTTGAATTTAAATTGTACTGGGACGGAATGGGTAGCGGTGTGCAATACTCACAAGCTCAAATTATAGTAAGAGATGAATCAAACAATATAGTTTGGACGAGCCCACTAGGTTTAGGAACTGTGAATACTAATATTTATACCGGATTTGCAAGTTGTGGTGTAATTACTTGTCCACAACCTACCAACTTGGCTGTGAATAATCAAGGGGTATTGTCTTGGACTCCGGGTGCTTCAGAAACCCAATGGGAGGTGTTTATACAACCGTTGGATAACGGTACCTTGCCACAATCAGGTCACATAGTAAACTCACCAAACTATACTCCGGTCGCAGCTGATTTTACAGACGCCAGCGCTGGAACCTATGAATATTTTGTACGTGCTATTTGTGGACCGTCCAACAAAAGTTACTGGTCAGGGCCAAAAGTATTTATTCGAAATGACGAGCCAACTACTTCGGTACATTTGACACCTAACACAGGGACAGCCTGTGAGTTTTCGGGAGTTGATGCTACCTTTATCGGAGCCACAGCCTCTTCCGTACCAACATCTTGTACTGGTGTAAACGGAGGTGATATCTGGTATGATTTTGTTGCGACATCGAGAGTTCATAACATTGAATTGAGTGATTATGCACCGGGAAGCTATTATGCTTCTTCTTATGAAGGTCCATGGCCAAAAATCATCATGTCGTTATATGAAGTACAGCCTGATGGTTCGTTAGTGGAAAAAGCATGCAGTGAAAATAATTCCCTCACAACCACCTATGCTTCAGAACTGGTTGTAGGACATTCTTATAAAATAAGATTAAAATTAAATAGTACCGTTCCAAATAGTAAGACATTCCATATTTGTATTACTACGCCAAGTGACTTGTGTAATTTGGATAGTTTTAACTATGATTTTGAAAAACTGCCAATGCAAAGTGTAACGGGTGTCAGTACCATTATTGATGCTACTGTGGTGCCGGGTTGGAGAGTTAATACCGATTGGGGCACGATGTTTTATTTTGAAGGAAACAACATAGGAGTAACACCATATTCTGGTGGACAATGCATTCAGTTAACGCAGGACGGTGCCTCAGCATGGAATCCTAATGATCCAAATATTAAAGGATTATATAAAGATTTTGACACATCTGAAATTACCATGATGGATTACAGTTTTGCCAGTGCTACCAGAGTTAGCAGTGGTAATGGTACGACGGTTCAATTATTTGCAGGACCACCTGCCGGGCCGTTTACCGTCATTGCGCAGGATGCTGCTAACAGTGTCGTTTGGGATTTGATTGAAGGAAGTTATCCAATTCCGACAGGTCAAACCACTACGCGTTTTATTTTCCGTGTGGTTGGTAATGCTATTGGTCATCTGTTGGATGCTGCCAATTTCAAACCAAATGTTGACATTAAAATAAATTCTATAAATACGACCTTGGATTGTGGTACCACATCTCTAGTGTTGGACGCTGAGGGGGTAGGCCAATGGACCGCTGATGCTTCTAATCCGGGAGTTGCAGTTATTGCTACACCAAACAACAAAACAACAAATGTTTCCGGTATCACTACTCCCGGAACGTATATTTTTCATTGGTCAACCCGTTATTGTGACAAAACAATAACAATTACTAAAGTTGGAACCAACGATGTTCCGACAGTAACCACTCCGGTTGTTTATTGTGTTGGAGCTACAGCTTCGCCATTAACAGCTACAGCGCCTTCCGGAGATACTTTACTTTGGTATGCTCAGGCAACAGGGGGAGTAGGAACCACTACTGCACCAACACCAACCACTGCAATAGCAGGAAATACCAGCTATTTTGTAGCTGCTGTAGATGGAAGCGGATGCGAAGGAGCCCGTCTGGAAATTGTCGTAACTGTTAACGCTTTACCAACGGCAACTATTTCCGGAACCACTTCAATTTGTTCAGGAGGTACCGCTGTGATTACTTTTAATGGAACGCCAAATGCTACAGTGACATACACTGTAGACGGAGGTTCCAATCAGACCATAACATTAAATAGTTCAGGTACTGCTACAGTAACCACACCGATTTTAACTTCAAACAGTACTTATGCTTTAGTAAGTGTTACTAACGGGTCTTGCAGTCAAAATCAAACCGGTTCGGCCGTAATAACTGTGGGTGTATTGCCAACAGCAACTATTTCGGGTACTACAACTGTTTGCTCAGGAAATACCGCAGTAATTACTTTTAATGGTACTCCTAATGCTACAGTAACCTACACTGTAAACGGAGGTTCAAACCAAACCATTGTTTTAAATGGTTCAGGAACTGCTGCTGTAACCACGCCGGCTTTAACAGTTGCCAGTACATATACCTTAGTAAGTGTGTCGAATGGCGCTTCTTGTAGTCAGACACAGTCGGGTTCTGCAGTAGTTACAGTAAATGCTTTACCGACAGCTACAATTTCAGGAACAACGACCATTTGCTCGGGAAGCACCGCTGCGATTACGTTTACAGGAACTGCAAATGCTACTGTAACCTATACCGTAGACGGAGGTTCGAATCAAACCATAACGTTGAACGGCTCGGGAACAGCAACCCTCACGACTCCGGCATTGACGGCAAACAGCACTTATACTTTGGTCAATGTAACTTCTGCCGGAGCACCGGCTTGTACTCAGGTACAAACAGGTTTTGCTACGGTAACCGTTACAACTTTACCTACGGCGACCATTTCGGGCACAACAAGTATTTGCTCCGGTAATACAGCAACCATAACTTTCAACGGTACACCAAATGCTACAGTGACTTACACGGTAGATGGTGGAGCCAACCAAACCATAACGTTGAATGGTTCGGGAACTGCAACAGTAATTACACCAATCTTAACCACAAACAGTACGTATAACTTAGTGAGTGTTGCGGTTGGAGCTTCTTGTAGTCAGGCACAATCCGGTTCAGCGGTTGTGACAGTGAATGCTTTACCGACAGTTGCCATCTCGGGAACTACGACTATTTGTTCAGGAAATACAACAACAATTACCTTTACGGGAACTGCAAATGCTACAGTAACCTATACTATAGACGGCGGTTCTAATCAAACAATAACATTAAACGGTTCGGGTACTGCAATAGTAACGACACCAACATTGATCACCAACAGTACTTATGCTTTAGTAAGTATTTCGAATGGTACTTGTGGTCAAACCCAAACTGGTTCAGCGGTAGTGACAGTAATCTCTCTGCCTATAGCCACAATTTCAGGAACTACATCTGTTTGTACTGGAGCTACTGCTGTAATCACTTTCAATGGAACGCCGAACGCTACTGTTACGTATACCGTTGATGGTGGTTCGAATCAGACTATAACGTTAAACGGTTCGGGTACAGCTACCGTAACTACTCCGGTTTTAACCACTGACAGTACTTATACTTTAGTGAGTGTGTCTGCCGGAACTTGTAGTCAAACACAAACCGGTTCTGCTGTTGTGACGGTGGGTGTATTACCAACGGCAACGATTTCAGGAACTACAACCATTTGTTCAGGAAGTACAGCAACCATTACTTTTAACGGAACACCTAATGCTACTGTAACCTATACGGTAGATGGAGGAGCCAATCAAACCATTACCTTAAATGGTTCGGGAACTGCAATCCTAACGACTCCGGCATTGACCGCAAACAGCACTTATGCTTTAGTAAGTGTGGCTAACGGAGCATCTTGTAGTCAAGCCCAAACGGGTTCTGCAGTAGTTACAGTAAATGCTTTACCAACAGCTGCAATTTCAGGAACTACAACAATTTGTTCCGGAACCACAGCAACAATCACCTTTATGGGAACTGCAAATGCTACGGTGACCTATACCGTTGATGGTGGTTCTAACCAGACAATAACGTTAAACAGTTCAGGAACGGCTACCATAACCACGCCAGTGTTAACCACAAACAGCACTTACAGTTTAGTGAGTGTAACTTCTGCCGGAACACCTGTTTGTTCTCAGGTACAAACCGGTACCGTTGTAGTAACTGTTACGGCTTTGCCAACGGCAACAATTTCAGGAAACACAACAATCTGTTCCGGAAACACTGCTGTGATTACATTTAACGGAACGCCAAATGCTATTGTGACGTATACGGTGGATGGCGGAGCCAATCAAAACATCACTTTAGACGGAACGGGAATGGCAGCTTTGACGACACCGGCTTTGACGGCGAATAGTACTTATAATTTGGTAAGTGTTACCATTGGTGCTTCTTGTTCTCAGGCGCAAACCGGTTCGGTAGTAATCACGGTAACCAATTTACCAACGGCAACAATTTCAGGGAGCACAACAATATGTGCCGGGAATACGGCTACCATTGCTTTCAATGGAACAGCCAACGCAACGGTAACGTATACAGTTAACGGAGGAACGAACCAAACGATAACGCTTGACGGTTCAGGAACCGCTTCAGTAACTACTCCGGTATTAACGACCAACAGCACTTATACTTTAGTAAGTGTGGCCAGTGGAACTTGTACACAAATGGTAAGCAATGCTGCGATTGTAACAGTAAATGCTTTACCAATAGTGAGTATTTCGGGAACAACAGCTATCTGTACCGGAAACACTACGGTGATTACGTTTACAGGAACACCAAATGCCACAGTTACTTACACGGTTGACGGAGGAACTAATCAAACTATTGTACTAAACGGTTCGGGTTCAGCAACGGTTGTCACTCCTATATTAACTGCTAACAGTACTTACACTTTGGTAAGTATTACGAATGGAACTTGCGGTCAAAACCAGGCGGGTTCAGCGACCATTACCGTAGGAGCTTTGCCAACGGCAACGATTTCAGGAACGGCAACAATTTGTTCAGGAACCACTACTGTAATTACCTTTAACGGAACACCAAATGCCACAGTAACTTATACTGTAAATGGAGGTGCTAACCAGACTATCATATTGAACAGTTCAGGAACGGCGACTATTACAACACCGGCTTTAACGGCTGATACTGTTTATGCTTTGGTGAGTGCTTCGACAGGGGTTTCTTGTACTCAAACGCAAACCGGTTCAGCTGTCGTTACAGTAAATGCCTTGCCAACAGCCACTATTTCGGGAACGACAACTATTTGTCCGGGTAGCACTTCGGTTATTACTTTTAACGGAACACCTAATGCTACCGTAACGTATACAGTGGATGGGGTTACCCAAACAATTGTGCTTGACGCTTCGGGTACGGCTTCGGTAACAACTCCGGCTTTAGCAGCTAACAGTACCTATACTTTGGTTAGTGTTACTTCGGCAGCCACGCCGGCTTGTACGCAGAATCAGATAGGTTCAGCGGTTATTACGTTGAGCATTGTCAACTTTACGATTGACAGAGTTTGTCAGGATCACATGCTGCTTTTACAAGTGGTACCGGGCAACTTTAATAGTACGGATGCAACTTATACATGGAGTCAGGGAGCTTCGACCATCGGGACTAATTCAGCAACACTGAATGTAGATGAATACATGGCACAAAATCCGGCTTTGAATTTACCTCTTACTTTCACTGCTTCGGTTAGCGTAGACGGTTGTTCTTATGCAAATCAGTACGTGGTGGACATCAATCCATGCCGATTGATTCCAAGAGGAATTTCACCGAATAATGACGGTTTGAATGATACTTTTGATTTAACCGATTATGGAGTAACCGATTTAATCATTTTCAACCGTTACGGAACCAAGGTATATTCATTCAATGGAAACTATGCTGACCAATGGGATGGTAGGTCAAACAATGGAGATGAATTGCCTGACGGAACCTATTTCTACAGCATTCATACTTCGGCCGGAGCTACAGAAACGGGTTGGGTATACATAAACAGACAGTATTAATAAAGTAATCATAAAGCGGCCTTTGAGCCTTGAGCAATCAGGCCGCTATCATTAAATAAAGGATAAACCTAAGATGAAAAAAAGATATTTAGCAGCAGTATTACTGATCTTGTTCGGATGGAAAGTTCGGGCACAACAAGATCCCCATTATACCCAATACATGTACAATATGAATGTGGTAAATCCTGCTTATGCAGGTTCCAAAGAGAGCATATCAGGAGGATTGCTTTATCGCCAACAATGGGTAGGATTGGAAGGAGCGCCAAAAACGGCAACCTTTTCTGTTCACAGCCCGGTAGGAAAAAATGTCGGATTGGGACTTTCAGTGATTTCAGATAAAATCGGGCCGATCGATGAAACCAATGCCTATGCTGATTTTTCGTACACCATTAATTTTGGCGAAGAGCAACATCTGGCTTTCGGTTTAAAAACCGGTGCAACATTCCAAAAAATCGGTTTGTTTTCAGATATTGGAAATGGCTATACTCAGCAGCCGAACGATTTGGCCTTTAGTGAAAACACCAGCAACATCAAGTTGAATATCGGCTCCGGATTGTTTTATTACACCAATAAGTTTTATGCTGCGTTATCGGTACCCAATATGCTCAACAGCGTGCATTTGGATGTGACAAAAAATGGGAATCAATATAAATTTGGTAACGAAGTACAGCACTATTTCTTAACCAGTGGGTATGTTTTTGATTTATCACCGAATACCAAATTCAAACCGTCGTTCTTGGTAAAGTCAGCGTTTAAGGCACCAACGTCTTTTGATGTATCAACTAACTTTTTGTTTTTTGAAAAATACGAAGCGGGAATTTCGTATCGTTTAGATGATTCATACAGTGCCATGGTCAATTTTGCCATTACACCAAGCATCAGAATAGGATATGCTTATGATCACGTAATCTCAGAATTAAAAGGAACCGCTCCGGCTTCACATGAATTCATGTTATTATTTGACTTAAATTTGCCTAAAAAAGTATCCATTTCACCAAGATTCTTCTAAACCAAATTACTTATGAAAAACATATATCTCACATTAGGTCTGTTATTATTGTCCTCTGTAATCTACAGTCAGGATAAAGCTTCAGAAAAAGCGGATAAGCTTTTTGACAGTTACCAATACATGAATGCTATTGAAGAATACACCAAATTGGTGGAGAACAATAAAGCCAATACCCATGTATACCAACAATTGGCCGACAGTTATTATAATATTTTCAATAACGAAAAAGCTGCTCAGTTTTATGCCAAAGCCATAACAGGAAAAACAACGCCTGAAACCTATTTTCGCTATGCGCAATCGTTGCGGGCTTTAGGAAAATATGCTGAGGCCAATAAACAAATGGATGCTTTTGCTGCAATGATGCCTAATGACTCCCGAGCGAAAGAACACAAAGCCAATCCAAATTACATTCCCAGTCTTGTGGATAAATCCAAATTGTTTGACGTGGCGGATACCAACATCAAAAACGACGGACAAAGTGATTTTGGTGCAGTCCTAACCAATGATAACACGTTATATTTTGCCAGTAATCGAAATAAAGGAGCTAAAAATGACAAATGGATTAACCAACCGTATTTGGATATTTTTAAAGCGACCCGAAATACAGACGGAACGTTTTCAGAGCCTACCGCGGTTAATGAATTGAATACGCCATTTCACGACGGACCGGTAACCATCAGCAGCAATGGCAATACAATGTTCTTTGCGCGAGACGGTTTGAGCGAAGGAATATCTGAAAAAATCAAAAACAGTAATATTAAATTGGGACAACAGCGTTTGTACAAAGCGGTAAACTCGAATGGAAAATGGACCAATATTGAAGGTTTACCTTTTAACAGTACCAGCTATTCGGTAACCAATCCCAGTTTGAGCAAAGACGGTAAGACCTTGTATTTTGCTTCTAATATGCCGGGAGGATTTGGAGAATCTGATATCTGGAAAGTATCGGTTGAAGCCAACGGCTATGGTAAACCGGAAAATTTAGGCCCTAAAGTTAACACTGCCGGTAAAGAAAGCTTCCCTTTTATTGATGAAAATAATGTATTGTATTTTTCCTCTATGGGAAAACAAGGTTTGGGCGGTTTTGATGTGTTCAAAATTGATTTAAACGGAAATGAAGAAGCTCAGAACATTGGGAAACCGCTGAATAGTGAGAAAGATGATTTTGGATTTAGCTTCAATCAGAAACAAAATGTGGGTTACTTCTCTTCAAACCGAAAAGGATCTGATGCTATTTACTCTGCAACACCAATTTGTATAGCTAAAGCTACCGTGGTAGTTACCGATAAGAAAAAAGGAACGGTGATTAATGAGGCGTCGGTGACTATTTTAGACACTAAAGGAAATGCCATTACAACCAAACAGACCAACGCGGAAGGGAAAATAAGTTTTGATGTAGATTGTAAAAAAGGATATAATTTTCAGGTAACCGCCAAAAACTACGAAACGGCTACGTTTTCTGAAGTGACTAAATCAGGAGAAACTGTTATTCCGGCAGAGTTGGTGCCTACATCAGTAATCATTACCGATACCGAAGTAATATTGAATCCGATTTATTTTGAATTTGACAAAAGCAATATTACGGCACAAGGTGCGGTAGAGCTAGATAAATTAGTTCAGGTAATGAATGATAATCCAAAGTTTGTAATTTTTGTAAAATCGCATACCGATTCTAAAGGAACGATGGAATACAACTTCAACCTGTCTGACAAAAGAGCACAATCTACAGTTCAGTATATCATTTCGAAAGGTATTGCTAAGGAAAGAATTTCAGGGAAAGGATTCGGAAGCTCTGAACCAAAAGTTAAATGCCATGGAAAATGCACTGACGAAGAAGATGCACAAAACAGAAGGTCTGAATTCCTGATTGTGAAAAAATAATAATAAAAATTACATTAAGTAATTTAAAAAGAGGGTTAAATAATAAGTTTAATTATTTAGTGGTTTGATGTGATAGCTGATTTCAATTCATTTTTGAGATTGGCTATTACGGATTTAATAAGGAGTACATGAAAAAGTTTTTACAAATATTTTTAATCTTATTTTTTGTTAATGTTGCGAGGTCACAAGAGCCTAATGATTGTGCCAATGCCATTATGGTTTGCGGAAACGGAAGTTTTGTTTCTGATGCTTCCGGTATTGGAAATACGCAAGAGGTGAATGGCTGTAGCGGCTTTGAACATAATTCCATTTGGTTAGAAATTCATGTAGTTCAGTCGGGTACTCTGGGGTTTAATATAATCCCTGCTGACACAAATATTACCGTAGATTATGATTTTTGGGTTTATGGTCCTTACGGCGTAAACCCGCCTTGCCCTACCACGGCAACCAGTCCGATTCGATGTTGTACAACCAATCCGCAACTTGCCGGACTGACCAGCAATGTTACAGGAATGAATGGGAGTACGCTCACCACTCAATCCGGACCCGGAGCTAATGGGAACGGTTATGTAAGATGGCTTAATGTTGTAGCTGGCCAATCCTATTATATCGCAATTGACAGACCAGTGGGGGACGGTGGTTTTCAATTGGATTGGATTGGCTCCGCAACGGCAGGAACCGGAGCTTTTGCACCACCACCAACAGCCAATACAATACCGGAGTACAGACAATGCAGTACTTCCAATGTGGGGATTTTTCAACTGAGTTCTGTAAGTAGCCAGGTCAACGCTAATTTAACAGACAATACGGTAACTTATTACGCATCACTTTCTGATGCTATTGCACAATTAAGTGAATTGCCGGATATTATGAGTAGCGGGCCAGGTCCATTTACAGTTTATGCCAGAGTGACCGATAACATAACAGGATGTTATAGTATTTCCAGTTTTGATTTGGTAGTGTATCCTATTCCGGTGGCATCTTTAAGCGTCACAAATAATGCCATTTGTTCAGGAGACGCTGTAACTGTTACCATATCAGGTACACCTAATGCTACTATTGATTATACTGTAAATAGTGGTGCTGTTCAAACAGCAATTTTAAATGCAGCCGGTACGTTCAGCTTTTCACAGGCTTTGACAACCAATACGGTTTATACGTTAGTGAGCGGAAGAGTTTTGGATCCGTCGGGAAATCCGGTGTGCACGCAGCCCTTAAATGATTCTGAAACGGTTACGGTAAATGCTTTGCCGACGGCTACTATCTCAGGAACGGCTTCAATTTGTTCAGGAAATACCGCAGTCATTACTTTTAACGGAACACCAAATGCCATTGTGACCTATACTGTGGACAGTAGTGCTAACCAAACCATAACCTTGGATGCTGCCGGAACGGCTTCGGTTACTACTCCGGTATTAACGGTAAACAGCACATATAATTTAATCAGTGTAGCTTTGCCTACAACGCCGTCGTGTACTCAAACGTTATCCGGTTCGGCTTCAATTACGGTTAATTCCATTCCAACAGCCACAATAGCAGGGACCGCAACGGTTTGTGGAGGGACCACCACAACAATCACTTTTAACGGCACACCTAATACTACTGTGACGTACACCGTTGATTCGGGGGCTAATCAAACGATAGTTTTGGATAATACCGGGACGGCAACCCTTACAACCCCAATTTTAAATGCTACAACCGTTTATACTTTAATAAGCGTTACCAATACAGTAACAAACTGTACTCAAGTCCTTTCGGGTTCAGCCACAATTACAGTCATAGCCTTACCTACAGCCACTGTTTCGGGTTCAACCACAATTTGTTCAGGTAATACTGCAACACTTACTTTTACCGGTACGCCTAATGCTACCGTGACCTATACTGTTGATTCGGGAGCCAATCAATCTCTGGCATTAAATGGTTCTGGAACTGCTACAATAACGACTCCGATATTAACATCCAACAGTACATATACATTGGTAAGTGTTGCTTCATCGGGAACACCAAGCTGTACACAGTCATTGTCAACTTCGACCGTGATAACGGTAGTAGCGTTGCCTACGGCAAGTATCTCGGGAACCACAACCATTTGTTCTGGAAGTACTACAACCGTAACATTTACAGGAACTCCAAATGCAGTGGTAACGTATACTGTCGATTCGGGACCCAATCAAACTATAACGTTAAGCGGAACAGGAACAGCTTCACTGACTACGCCGGCATTAATAACAAACAGCACTTATAATCTGATTAGTGTAGCCCTTTCGGGTACTCCTGCATGCGGACAAGCGGTTACAGGTTCAGCTACTATAACTGTTATTTCTTCACTGACAGCAAGTATTTCAGGAACTACATCTATCTGTTCCGGCAATGGAACAAACATTACTTTCAATGGTACTCCAAATGCCACGATAACTTACACGATTAATTCAGGAGCCAACCAAACCATCCTACTCGATGGAGCAGGAACGGCATCATTGACTACGCCGATACTTAATGCCGACACTACTTATGCATTGGTTAGTGTGACTTCTGCTGGTGCTTCACCTTGCAGTCAGGCAGTATCAGGTTCGGCAGTTGTTACTGTGAGTCAAACACCTACAGCAAGTATTTCGGGGACAATTACAATTTGTTCCGGAAATACGGCTCCAATTACTTTTACAGGAACCCCTGCTGCAACGGTAACGTATACGGTTGATGGAGGAGTGAACCAAACAATTACATTGAATGCAGGAGGGATAGCAACGCTAAATACTCCGGTTCTGAATGCGAACAGTACTTATAATTTGGTGAGTGTTGCATTGGGAACTGCTCCTGTGTGCAGTCAAACACTGTCTGGGTCAGCTATTATTACGGTCAAACCAACTCCGACAATTGATACAGTTTTATCAAATAGTATGGTTTGTGACGGAAGCTCGGTTACTATACCTTCATTCACGAGTCAGCCCGTTGGAGCTTCTTTTACTTGGACAAATTCCAATACAAATATTGGTTTAGCTGCTTCCGGAAATGGGAACATTCCAACATTTACAGTTTCAAATACCGGAACAACAGCGATTACGGCTACCATTACAGTAACACCACAACTAAATGGGTGTACAGGAAATTCGGTTTCCTTTACCATAACAGTAAATCCCA
>NZ_JBPTTM010000011.1:0-31448 GCF_051547105.1 Flavobacterium sp. XGLA_31
GCCTCTGGGGTTGGGTTAGCTATAATTTGCAGTTGAACCACTTCAAAACAATCTGTAGTAGTTGATTCAACTCTGACATAAATAATTTGTGACCAAGGATTGATTGTAAAATAATTGGCCGGTGTCGGAATAGAAGTACCATCAACGTTGGCATCTGTCAAGGTTTCGTGGAAACTCACTATATAAGGATTTCCTCCTGTTATCGAATTAATGGCCTGATTTAGATTTACATTGATAAATCCGTCATTATTAGGATCACAAAATTGCAAAGGAGCCGGAGTAGTAACTACCAAGTCATTCACAACAGCATTGACTGTAAAATTCAACACATTAGAATTACAATTGGCCACCGTTTGATTTGCTATCAAGCTATGATTCCCAGCCGTAACGTTAAGGAAAAAAGGGCTGGCCTGAAAAGGGCCGCCATCTAAAGAATATTGATAATTGGCTCCTAATGGATTAGTAACCGTAACAGAATTCGAATTACAAGATTCCACTATAGAAGCCGTCGGAGTCACCGAAGGGACAACCTCTATTTGCATTGTTGTTGTAGTAGCGCACTGCCCAGCTGTTGGCGTAAAAGTATACGTTGTAGTAGCAGTATTATTTAATGCTGGTGACCAAGTTCCTGTGAAGCTGTTGTTTGAAGTAGTTGGCAAAGGTGTCATAACTGCTCCCGAACAAACCGGTGCTGCAGCCGTAAAAGTTGGTGTTGCATTTGAATTCACTACAATAGTAAGCGTAGTTGTTGTAGCACATTGACCCGGTGTTGGAGTAAAGGTATAGGTTGTAGTTGCCATATTATTCAACGCAGGTGACCAACTTCCGTTAATTCCATTGTTGGATGTAGTTGGCAAAGCCGATAAAGTTCCTCCCGAACAAATTGGTGCAACAGCCGTAAAGGTTGGCGTCACATTCGGGTTGACAACAATTTGCATAGTTGTCGTTAAAGCGCATTGGCCCGTTGTTGGTGTAAAGGTATACGTTGTCGTTGCCGTATTATTCAATGCAGGCGACCAAGACCCGTTAATCCCATCATTAGATGTGGTTGGTAAGGCTGATAAAACCCCTCCGGTACAAATTGGTGCTACCGCTGTAAATACAGGTACAATCGTATTTCCGTTCACCGTAACAGTCATCGTTGCAGTGGTGGCACATTGGCCCACCGTTGGTGTAAAAGTATAAGTTGTAGTGGCCGTATTATTCAATGCCGGTGACCAAGTTCCGGTAATACTGTTTAAAGAAGTTGTTGGCAAAGGCGACATCACAGCACCGGTACAAATAGTGCCTCCGGAACCTGCAAATATTGGTGTTATAGTGTTGCCATTAACTGTAATTGTCATAGTTGTAGTGGTAGCACACTGACCCGCTGTAGGTGTAAAGGTATATGTTGTTGTCACTGTATTGTCTAAAGCAGGAGCCCAAGTTCCGGTAAAACCATTGTTTGAAGTGGTTGGTAAAGCGGCTAAAGTTTGCCCTTGACAGATTGGTGCCACCTGAGTAAATGTTGGCGTAACATTCGGATTCACCGTAATGGTTAGTGTCGTGGTAGTAGCACACTGTCCGGCTGTTGGTGTGAAGGTATATGTTGTGGTTGCCGTATTATTCAAAGCCGGAGACCAAGTTCCCGTAATACCGTTGTTTGAAGTGGTTGGTAAAGCAGCTAAAGTTCCGCCTGAACAAATTGGAGCAACAGCTGTAAACGTTGGAGTAACGTTAGGATTGACCGTTATAGTCAATTGTTTGGTATTGGCACATTCACCGGCATTCGGGGTAAAAGTATAGGTAGTGGTCGCTGTATTATTCAAAGCCGGACTCCAAGTTCCGGTAATGCCGTTGGTTGAAGTAGTTGGCAGTGGAGACAAGGCTCCCCCTGAACAAATTGCAGCCACCGGATTAAAGGTCGGGTTTACCGGAGTAACGCAGGTAGGATAACAAGTTACAGTCTGGCTTGGTGTGCACACCCCGTTCCAAGTAAGTGTGAATGTGACCGATTGACCTTGTGTAACACCCGGTACAACATAATGTGACGGAGAAACTAATGAACCGGTAACCGGGGCTCCTCCATCAATAGAATATGAGAATGTAAAACTGGTTTGTCCTACATTGTTAAAATCAAAGGCAACGCTGGTTGGAGTGGAATTAGCATCGTCACAAAATAATTGTGGTGTTCCTGTTGGAGCAGTATTGGCAATACTAACCACAATAGCTGTTCTGGTACTTTCGCATCCTCCTACTGTTTGACTTACATAATACGTTGTAGTTCCAAGCGTAGTTGTTGACGGTGTAGGGGCCGTAGCCGAGGCCGTTCCCCCTGTCGCATTAGTTCCGTACCAGTTTAAAGTTCCTCCGGCAGATGGAGTTGCTGTTAATGGTGAAGCTGCTGCATTTTGACAGTAAGTAACCGGAGAAGCGCTTGGAGGATTTGGAACAACCATTGGATTTAACGTTACAGCTATTGGAGTGGAAATACATCCTGAAACCAAATCTCTAATTTGTAGAGTGTAATTCCCCGCGGCCAATCCGTTGAAGGAAGGACTCGCCTGGTATGAAGCTCCAGCATTCACACTATACTGATAATTGGCCGTTACATACTGATAACTCCCCACATTGGTATAATCTTGGGGATCTAAAGCAGTCCAATCGGCAGGATTCCATGTCATTGATGGGTGTGCCGCTCCGGCAAGTCTTCTGTAGCTATAACCCGGTGCATTGGTTGGTGTAAAAGCGACACCATCAGTTCTACCCCATAAATCAAACTCCACATTACCAACAGTAGCCAATCGAATATTATCATCAATATTGACACCACCACAGGCAGCAAAAGTCAAATTAGGAGTAACGCCTCCCTGATTTGTATTACTTCCAACCGCTACTACCACAACTGAGTTGTTCGCTAAGCTACCGGACAACAACAAATCACAAGAAGCAGTTGCATTTCCGTTATTATATACTTTAAGCCTGTAATTGGCTAAATTTTTAGTGACTCCTGTTCCGTTAAAAATTTCAACATAGGTTAAAGACCCTACGTCTTCGTCTGTTACTTCAGAGATAAACAAGTCTGATGGGACCGGTAATGGTGCCGGATTTACGGGACTGGTAAATACTATAGAACCCGTTGGTACAGCACAAGTAGGCTGTGTTACTGTATAAGCTGGTACTACGCAGGGTAAAGATGCGATACACGTTTGGTTGCCACTGGCAAAACAACCGGCTCCGCTAGGCATAACAAATATTTTAACCGAATCATTAACCGATAAACTATTTAGTGAAAAACTAGTTCCGCTGGTATTGCCACCATTAATAATTGCTCCGTTATTTATTGAATAAGTTATAGCGTAATTAGTGGCACCGGTGACTGCCGGCCAAGTAAAGCTGACCGAGGATGAAGTAGCAGCCCCACACGATATTGTCGGAGCTAATAACGGACTTACCGTTATGGTAACCGATTTTGATAAATTACAAAGTACATTAGATGAAAATTGGATGTCATCTATAGCAAAATCATTCCCTCCCGAATTAGTGTTATTATCAAACAATTGAATCTGCGCAGTAGTGCTTGCTCCTGAATTCCAATTCAATGGAGGAAATTGAGTCCATGTACAGGTTGTGGCAGGTAAATTCAAAATCCCAACAACAACTCCATTGATAACCACTCTTATTGAAGCCGGATTAGAACTCGTAAGCGATTGAGCCCAAAAGGTAAATGTATAAGTTTGAGCCGCAGACACCGGAATATTTTGTCCCCATACCATATCATTTCCTGAGTTGGTTGTCGAACCATCAACTACCATCATTTGTCCGGTGCCAGAGGTATGATCAACACAAGACGCTGAAAAACCGGTTTCCCAAGTACTGGGATTAGTCACTATTCCGTATGCTTTTTGCAGTAAAGAAGGATTGTTGGGAGTGTAATAATTATAGTCTGAATCAAATCCTACGTTCCCTCCGGAAAAATTACCATTTGTGACTAGATTTACACTGGTAATTGAATTTGAAGTAACCGTATAAACAGTAGTTTGAGAAGGACTCACTGTGGGATTGGAACTTGTGGGAGTTGTCAAACTGGGATCAGCCGGTGAAGCCGTCCAAGTATAGCCCGTAGAACCTCCGTTTGCAGTAAGGGTGATGGTATTTCCGGCACAAATAATCGTATCCGGTCCGGTAGTTAATCCCGCCGGAGCAACCAAAACAATATTGGTCTGCCCTACTGTTGTTCCGGCAGTATCTGTAACTGATATGCTGTAAGTCCCCGCTGCTAATCCAGTAAAAACGCCGGAAGTATTACTAGCAGTTGATGCTCCTGTGAGATTGTAAATCACATAAGGTTGTGTTCCATTATTGGCATAAGCTGTGATGGTTCCGTTAGTAGAATTGTAACACGTTGGATTGGTATAAGAATAGGACAACGTTAATGGTAACGGAGCTGCAACTAGTTCAATGTCGTCCAAGGCAAAATCATTCCCTGCTCCGCCTCCGGCTGTTTGCGTATCCGTCATCCAAATTTGAGCATTACTTGTAGTGGCTGTCCAACTGTAGGTTACTTTGGTCCAGGCAGAAGGACTTCCAACCGGACAAGTTGCCGATCCTGAAATCAAAACCGGCGCTGTAGTTGTTCCGTTTGTATTAATGGCGATTATTGCGGAATTGGCTAATGTATTGGTGGCTGAAATAGATTTAATCCAATACGAAAAGAAATAAGTTTGACCACTGACTACTCCTATGGTAGAACCGTTCAGCAGTTCCCAAATTTTATCATTTCCATTTCCTGATCCATCAACCACCATCATTTTTCCGGCTCCCGTTGTATGATCCGTTGTATGAACAAAGTTGGCCGTATTCATCGTAAAAGGATCTGTGATTACACTATACTCTCTTGGAACACTGGTTCCTGGAGTTGCAGGAAGAAAATAATTGGTTTGAAAACCAACACCACTTCCTCCGGCTTCAAATCCACCGTTAATCAATAAATTTTGGGTGAATCCCTGGAAGGAAATCAACATGATTGCAACTAGGAGTATTTTATGTAAAAAAGTAATTTTATTCATTTTGAAACTTTTAGGTAGGTATATCTTTTTGGGGATGTTTAAAACAATCTCAAAGATATTGATTTTTAACACTATACAATAACTATTTTAATTAAAACCGATTAAAAAGCCTCAAAAAATTGAGGCTTTTTAATTATCGTTTTTCAACTTTTCTTCTGTCTCTTTCCGTTTTTAGTAAATTGAGTTCTCTACTGGTCTGACCCGCTACAGAAGTATTTTCCTCCGCTCTGCGTATCAGGTAGGGCATCACATCACGCACGGGGCCAAAAGGCAAGTACTTAGCCACATTATAACCGTGTGCGGCCAAATTATAACTGATGTTATCACTCATTCCATACAATTGCCCAAACCAAATTCGATTGTCATTCTTGAGCACACCTTTGGCTTCCATTAACTCAATAAGTTTGTATGAACTTAATTCGTTATGTGTTCCCGCAAATATGGACATTCGATCCAAATGTTCCATCATATAGGCAACTGTTTCATCATAGTTTTTATCGGTAGCTTCTTTGCTTTCACAAATTGGAGTCGGATAGCCTTTCTCTTCCGCACGAGCATTTTCTTTTTCCATGTAAGCACCACGAACCAATTTCATCCCGACGTAAAAACCTTCCGTTTTGGCCTGGTTATGTAGTTTTTTCAAATAATCTAAACGATCCCAACGGTAAAGTTGCAATGTATTGAAAACAATAGCTTTTTCTTTATTGTATTTCTGCATCATTTCGGTTACCAAATCATCAGCCGCATCCTGCATCCAGCTTTCTTCCCCATCAATCAATAAGGCTACATCCTTTTCATAAGCCGCCTTACATACTTTGTCAAAGCGCTCTCTTACCCTATTCCATTCTTTTTGCTCTTCAACAGTCAGAGCTTGTTTTTCCCCTAATTTTTCGTATAAATAAAAACGTCCTAATCCTGTAGGCTTAAACACTGCAAAAGGAATAGCTTGTCTTTCTTTGGCAAATTCGATTGTCTTTAGAGTCATTTCCAAAGCAGCATCAAACTGCTCTTCTTCTTCTTTCCCTTCGACCGAATAGTCCAAAACTGAAGAAACGCCTTTGGTAAACATTTTATCCACTACTGTTAAACAATCTTCTTCAGTAGTACCCCCACAAAAGTGGTCAAAAACGGTAGCTCTTATTAAGCCTTCCACGGGCAGATGCGCTTTTAAGGCAAAATTGGTTACCGCTGTTCCAATGCGCACTAACGGCTCACTGTCAATCATTTTGAACAAAAAATAAGCACGGTCTAATTCGGTATCGGTTTTGAGGGCAAAAGCGACTTTGGTATCGTTGAAAATCTTTTCCATTTATTTTGTAATAATGCGACAAATATAAATAGTCTTTGGTGATTATTTAGCAATTTTTACAGTATTTTTGGGGCTCAATTGTAACAAAAATGCAACCCATCAAAGCCAACGGTTATCCTATATTTTTCGGTGAAAGCGGATATGAATTCCTCAATGCTTTTATTGAGGAGCGAAAGTACTCAAACCTCTTTATTTTGGTTGACACTCACTCCAACGAATACTGTCTGCCTCGATTGCTTTCTTTTTTGGCCACAACCAAAACCATCGAAATCATAGAAATTGAAAGTGGTGAAAGCGAAAAAAACATCAATACCTGTGTGGAGATATGGAACATTTTAACCGAATTGGGCGGTGACAGAAAGAGCCTTCTGGTCAATTTGGGCGGCGGTGTAATTACGGATATCGGTGGTTTTGTCGCTTCTACTTTTAAGCGCGGCATCGATTTTATTCACATACCCAGCACTTTGCTAGCCATGGTGGATGCCTCGGTTGGAGGAAAAAACGGAGTGGATTTAGGCAATTTAAAAAACCAAATTGGTGTTATCAATGTACCGCAAATGGTTTTGATTGATACTGAATATTTAAACACTTTGCCACAAAACCAAATGCGTTCCGGATTGGCCGAAATGCTGAAACACGGATTGATTTTTGACGCCGATTACTGGAACCATTTTCTGGATTTAAGCACTGTTGATTTTGCCGATTTTGATTTATTGATTCACCGTTCGATAGCAATTAAAAATGAAATCGTAATGCAAGACCCAACGGAGAACGGCATACGCAAAGCATTGAATTTCGGACATACTTTGGGGCATGCTATTGAAAGTTATTTTTTGGAAAATGAAACCAAAGAAAACCTGCTTCATGGTGAAGCCATTGCGGTGGGGATGATTTTGGAAAGTTACATTTCGTGGCAAAAAGGATTAATTTCCGCAGAAGAATACCTTCAGATTAAAACCGCCATTAATGCTATCTTTGATAAAATAATTTTCAACGAAAATGACCTGCAACCCGTATTGGATTTACTGATTCATGATAAAAAAAATGAGTATGGTAAAATTCAATTTGCGCTCTTGGATGGAATCGGTAAAATCAAAATCAATCAAGAAGCTGATAATGAATTAATTGCAAAATCCTTTGAAGATTACAGACATTAATATTATTTTCACAATAATACTTGCATTTCGAAAATATTATTTTTTACATTTGCCCTGATGATTAAAAGTGCCAATACTAGTATTTATAACGCTTGCAGTCAAGAAAATACCATTTTTTTCGGAACTGCAAATCCTCTTTTTTTGCAAATGAAAAGAGGTTGTATGGCTTTATGTTCACCCGTTACTTTCTTATTTCAGGAAAAACTACCGATTATTTATGCAAACATTAGGGTTTGAATTGCAGATTACTTTGTTTTATTTATACAATTTAATCTAAAATTTACAAGCTCAAATGAACACTAAATATTACGACTTAATCAACCAAACTTTTTACTTTCCGCAAGAAGAATTCACGCTCAACAAAGACACACTGCAGTTTCACAACATTGATTTAATGAAACTGGTTGAACAATATGGCACTCCTTTAAAATTTACCTATCTACCTGCCATCTCCAACAACATCAACAAAGCAAAAGGTTGGTTTAGAAAATCAATGGAGAAAAACAAGTATGAGGCCAAATATTACTATTGTTACTGTACTAAAAGCTCTCACTTCAAATTTATCATGAATGAGGCTTTTAAAAACAACATACATATTGAAACTTCTTCAGCCTACGATATTAATATTGTGGAGAAATTGATGGAAGAAGGCAAAATCAACAAAAACACTTATGTGGTTTGCAATGGCTTTAAGCGCGATGAATACATTGTAAACATTGCCCGCCTGATGAATAACGGTCACAACAAAACCATTCCCGTAATAGACAATTATGAAGAATTGGATTTATTGCAGGAACAAATCAAAGGCAAATTTAAAATCGGTATTCGTATTGCCGCCGAGGAAGAACCTAAATTTGAGTTTTATACTTCCCGATTAGGCATTGGTTACAAAGACATCGTTCCGTTTTACAGAAAACAAATCCAGGAAAACAAGCAGGTGGAGTTGAAAATGCTTCATTTCTTTATCAATACCGGTATTCGTGATACAGCGTATTATTGGAATGAATTGTTGAAATGTATGAAAGTGTACATTGCCTTAAAAAGAGAATGTCCTACATTAGACAGTTTGAATATTGGAGGCGGATTCCCCATCAAGAATTCCTTAGCATTTGAATACGATTACCAATACATGATTGATGAAATCCTGAATCAAATCAAAATTGCTTGTGACGAAGCTGAAGTAGATGTGCCGCATATTTTTACAGAATTCGGTTCGTTTACTGTCGGAGAATCCGGAGGAGCTATATATCAGGTTTTGTATCAAAAGAAACAAAATGACCGTGAGAATTGGAACATGATTGACTCCTCATTCATTACCACACTTCCTGATACCTGGGCCATCAACAAACGTTTTGTAATGTTGGCTGTGAATCGTTGGAACGACACCTACGAAAGAGTATTGCTGGGAGGTATGACTTGTGACAGCGACGATTATTACAATTCTGAGCAACACATGAATGCAGTATATTTACCTAAATATAATAAAGAAAAGCCTTTGTATATCGGTTTCTTCAACACCGGTGCTTATCAGGAAACCATTGGTGGTTTTGGCGGATTGCACCACTGTTTGATTCCGCAACCGAAACACATTTTGATAGACCGAGATGAAAACGGCATTTTGGCCACCGAAGTTTTTTCAGAACAACAAAGTTCAGAAGACGTCTTGAGAATATTGGGTTACGACCAAAAATAAACCATCGTTAACCGTAACGAGGAACCATATTTTTAACAAATTTAATTATTAAAACAGTTTGATGTTTTAGAAAAAAAGTTTTTCTTTGAACCGCAAACTACAAACAACTTATACACATAATGAGCAAGGGACCAATTAGTCAGTTTATCGAAAAAAATTATCTTCATTTCAACGCCGCAGCTCTGGTAGATGCTGCGAAAGGATACGAAGCGCATTTACTTGACAATGGAAAAATGTTGATTTCCTTAGCCGGGGCGATGAGTACTGCTGAATTAGGAAAATCGTTAGCCGAAATGATTCGTCAGGATAAAGTACATATCATTTCTTGTACCGGTGCGAACTTGGAGGAAGATATTATGAATTTGGTCGCTCACAATTCATACAAAAGAGTTCCTAATTACAGAGACTTGTCTCCACAGGAAGAGTGGGATTTACTTGAGAATCATTACAATCGTGTGACCGATACCTGTATTCCCGAAGAGGAAGCATTCCGTAGATTACAATCGCATCTTTATGATATTTGGAACAATGCCGATTCAAAAGGAGAACGTTATTTTCCTCATGAATTTATGTACCAAATGATTAATTCGGGTGTATTAGAACAATACTACGAAATTGATCCGAAGGATTCCTGGATGGTGGCTGCTGCGGAGAAAAACTTACCTATAGTAGTTCCCGGATGGGAAGACAGCACCATGGGAAATATCTTTGCTTCTTACTGTATCAAAGGTACTTTCAAACCAACAACCATGAAAAGTGGTATTGAATACATGATGTGGTTGGCCGATTGGTACACTAAAAACTGCTCAGGTAAAGGAATCGGATTCTTCCAAATTGGTGGTGGTATCGCCGGTGATTTCCCTATCTGTGTGGTACCTATGTTATACCAAGACATGGAAATGCATGACGTTCCTTTTTGGAGTTATTTTTGCCAAATTTCAGATTCAACAACCAGCTACGGTTCTTACTCCGGCGCTGTCCCAAATGAGAAAATCACTTGGGGAAAATTAGATATACACACCCCCAAATATATCATTGAATCGGATGCTACTATAGTAGCTCCGTTAATATTCGCTTACTTACTAGATTTATAAAATATTTTTTATGAGAAGAATTATTGTAGACTATGCTAAACTAACCGGTGACATACTGAATTTGTTAGTAGAGAAATTTCCTGAAGGATACGATGACACCGACATCATTCGTTTTCGCAATGCGCAAAACGAGTTGATTGAAGCTGTTGAAGTTCGTACTGAGGACACTATCTACTTAGTGAAAGTAAGTACCAAACTGGCAAGTCGAATGGAAAAATTTGATGAAGAAGACGATTTAGATTCTGTAATCGAACCTATTGAACCTATCAAAGGCTTAGATGACGATGACGATGCTCCTTCTGATGACGACGATGAAGAAGAAGATTTGTTAAAAGACAAAGGAGGTTCAGATGATGGTGACGGAGATGATGATATAGATGAAGATGATTTTTCGGATTCTGACAACTTCGAAGACGATGATGAAGAATAACTTTTGAGTAGTGTAAAATAAAAAATCCCAAATTCTTTTAGAATTTGGGATTTTTGTTTTAATCCAAGTAACGTTCCTGATACACTCTTTGGTGGTGATTTTGATGACCAATGATGGTAAAACCTAAAGCTCTTACCGATATTAGGTTGTTGGAAGCGGTCCCTTTTCGCATCAATTCTTCCTCTGACAATGACTTGAATAACGCTAAAGTTGCTTGTCTTACAATGAGGAATTCGGTTAGTAAATCCTGCAGGCTTCTTTTATCTGCATTAGCTTCCTCTACATAGTCATTTTCATCAAAGCCCGGCAAAGCGGTTTTATCGTTACGGGCAAAACGCAAAGCCCGATAAGCAAAAATTCGTTCGGCATCAATGAGGTGCAGGATGATGTCTTTGATGGTCCATTTGCCTTCGGCGTAACGGTAGTCAAATTTATCCATAGGGATGTTTTGAACAAACTTTATAAAACGGTGAACTGAAATTTCAAGCTCTTCTGTTAAAGAGTACTCTTCGGAGACTTGATTGATGTAAGTGGCAAAATGCCCGGCAAATTCGTCCGATTGTAATTGTGATGGTTTCATGATGGATGATTTTATTAAATACAAAGGTTGTGATTTTTTTATCAAAAACAGATAGCTTTATTGCAAAAAAATACCTCCTAATGGTTCATTTAGAATTGGGGATACTCCATTTATAACCGGGGATGCTCCATTTATAATTGGGGATGCTTCATTTAGAATTGGGGATACTCCATTTATAATTGGGGATACTCCATTTATAATTGGGGATACTCCATTTATAATTGGGGATGCTCTATTTAGAATTGGGGATGCTTCATTTATAATTGGGGATGCTCCATTTATACACCGAATTGCTTCATTTATATACTGTAACGTTACGAACTGCTAGGCAGAGTTTCTACTGGCATTGGTGTTTCCAAATAAGGAACGAATAACCAACTTTTCATAAACAGCAACCTTATTTGCATCCAATTCAGGTTGCTTTTTGAGCTCGTTAATTTGTGCAAAAGCATATTGCTGAATGGTCAATAACGGTAGTACAATGCGTTCCCGCATGGCTATGGAAGACTTACCGTCCGGGTAATTTTGCATGAGTTCGGTATGCCCTGCGATTTTAAGCAACAACCGCTTAGTTTCTAAAAATTCATCATAAATGATTTGCCAAAATGCTCCAAATTCAGGATCGTCTTTCATATAAGCTGTCAGCGGAAAGAAGCTTTTGGCCAATGACATCATACTGTTTTCCAACAAGGTTTTGAAGAATAATGAGTTCGCATAAAGTTGCTGCACCTGCTCCCATTGGTGCGTCGTTTCAAAATGTTTCAGTGCCGTTCCTACTCCAAAAAAACCGGGGACATTTTGTTTTAAGTGACTCCAGGCTCCCACAAAAGGAATCGCTCTGAGTTCCTCAAAACTCAAAGCATCTGAAGTATTGCGTTTGGAAGGCCGACTGCCGATATTGGTTTTAGCATAGTATTTCAGCGTACTCATTTGCTCCAAATAGGGAATGAACTTCGGATGGTTTTTGAAATCCAAATATTTTTGATGCCCCATAACTGCCAGCTTATCAATGATGGCTTTTTCAGCTGCGGACAAATTATTTTCGTCTTTATTAAAAACGCCGTTGGCTACCCCGGCACTCAGGAGGTTTTCTAAATTATAGCGACACGAATCCGGTGTGCCGAAATTGGAACTGATGGTTTGACCTTGTACTGTTATTTGAATTTCTTCATTTTCAATTGATGACCCCAACGAAGCATAAAAATTATGTGTTTTTCCACCACCTCGAGCCGGAGGTCCTCCTCTCCCATCAAAGAAAACCACTTTTATTCCGTATTTTCTGGACACTTCCGTAATCATTTCTTTGGCTTTGTAAATACTCCAATTGGCCATGAGATAACCGCCGTCTTTGGTTCCGTCTGAAAAACCGAGCATCACTGTTTGCTTGTCTTTACGCTGTTTGAGATGATCTCTATAGCTCTCATTTTGGTATAAAAGCTCCATAACCTCGCGCGCTTTTTGCAAATCATCTACGGATTCAAACAGCGGGATGATATCTACCGACGGATTTTCCCAAGCTAGTAAGCGAAACAGAGCAAAAACTTCCATCACATTCAAAGCACTTTCATTATTGCTGATGATATACCGATTGCATCCTTTTTCTCCATTTTGCTCCTGAATTTCCCGCATCAATTTTATGGTATCTAAGGTAGAACGCGTCATCTCGTTTTCAAAAAAATGGGGGGTCAAATCGAAATGCAGGCTGCCAAGTACATCCATTTTTTGTTCTTCCGGAAGCGATTCAAAATCTTCGGGGAAATACACTTCTTTTTCTCTCTTCAAAAGAGAGACTATATCCTGAAAAACCTGATTGTGCACACGGCTGTTTTGGCGAATGTCTAAGGTGGCAAAATGAAATCCGAATTGATTAATTTTTTGCAGCAACAAATTAATTTCATCCAAATAGAGCGACTGATGTTCGTTGATAATCGTTTCTTTCACCAGATTCAAATCATTTACTAATTCCTCCAATGTTATGAACAACTCACCTTGCGAATAAAAAACCGAACGGTATAATTTGTATTCAATAGTGGCAATTATGGTATCCACTTCGTTAAAAGTCAACTTTCTTTTTAAAGTTCTTATGTCGAAATAATAACATTTGAGTATGGAAGTTCGCAAACGATTTGCCACTTTCTCGGTAATTTCGGGTGTTACAAATGGGTTTCCGTCCCGGTCTCCTCCCGGCCAAAAGCCCAAGTTAATAATTGGATTGACCATGGCTTCTTCCTGAAAAATATTTTTCTGCAGATACTGCATCATCTCCCCAATGGTTTTATAGAATACATTTTCGAGATACCAAACCAGACTTACCGCTTCATCAAAAGGAGAAGGTTTCTGCTTTTTGATAAAAGGCGTTTTTCCCAACTGCGCCAACAATTGTTCAATTTCAATTAAATTATTTTGACGAATGGCTTCCGTTAAATCGGTTATGATTCCTAAAACCGAGCCCGGATAAAATTGGGTAGGATGTGCTGTTAAGACCGTTCGCACACTAAAGGTTTCCAAAAAAGAGATTAATTCATGGCGTTTGTCTTTGGCTTCAGATTTTTCTTTGATGTCCCGAAGCGAACCCCGACCTTCCAAATTATTTACAATTGGGAAAGCGGCATCTTCAATGGCATCAAACAACACGATTTGTCGCTCAACATACTGAATAAAGCGAAAGAGCAAATCAATTTTCTTGTCTTCATCGGCATTGTCCAGATACTTTTCGGCAAAGAAGTCCACAATTTGTTTCGGTGACCAGTTATTCTTAAATCCCGACTCGCAGACTTCAGAGAACAGAGGCAATAAAACACCGGTATTGCCAATAGTATCAAAAGGCAACGTGATAAACACACTGTTATAAATAGCATATTTTGATACTACATTCTGATTGAATCGCTCGATTTTAGGTAAGGTGTACATGGCCAGAGAATTTTGCCTTTAAGTTAATAAAAAAACCTCAAGTTTTCACTTGAGGTTTTCTTTATAATTCTGTGCTTTAATGCTTAATCCAATTCCTGGAATATGGTATGCATCAAACGTTTTTTATCATTGATACTTTCCTCTAACGAAATCATCGTTTCAGTTCTGTACACGCCTTCGATATCGTCAATCATAAAAATAACGTCTTTAGCATGTTTGGTATCTTTGGCTCTGATTTTACAAAAGATATTGAATTTTCCTGTAGTTACGTGAGCTACTGTTACGTATGGAATTTCATTGATTCGCTCTAAAACAAACTTAGTTTGAGAAGTATTGTTCAAGAATACCCCAACGTAAGCGATGAATGAGTATCCTAATTTTTCATAATCCAATGACAAAGAAGAACCCATAATAATTCCGGAATCTTCCATTTTTTTAACTCTCACGTGAACCGTTCCGGCTGAAATTAAAAGCTTTTTGGCAATGTCGGTAAAAGGAATTCTGGTGTTGTCAATCAACATATCCAAGATCTGGTGGTCTACTTCATCTAAACGAAACTTACTCATAAAAAGGTTTTTTTTGTTTGCTGTATTTGTTGTGTTATTCAAAGAAGCAAAAAAAATACATTTTTTTTAATAAAAAAAGGATATTGTTAATTATTTAATAAACCATTAACAATTTTCATACTCTTTCCTAAATAAAAGTTTGCTTTTTGTTCAATATTCGGAAAATTACCCTGTTCATCATGATAGTATTCGCCGTTGGCATCAATCACAATATGACCGCAATACTTCTCTAAATTATCTATTTGCGCAATTCGTGCTTCAAAAACAACTTTCCGTTCGGTCAGAACTTCTTTGAATTGTGCTGCAAAATTGATAATTTTTTCGTTACCATCATAATTTATTTTAACATTTTTATAAACAAAGTCATAAAAAACAACTTTATTTTGCGGAATTTTTAAATAATCATTGGTTTTATTATCAACTATAACGTTTTCGTTTAAATATTGCAATCCAGACACTAAAGCGATGAAAATATACTTTCGTGTTTCTTCACGTTCGTAATCTCCGGAAAAATGACCTGCCTCAAAAAGTACTGTCGGCACCTTTAAATATTGAAACGTATCCCCCACACAATTCAGATTGAATCCATCATCAAACCTCCCTACCTGATTCGGAATGAATTGTTGCAGTACCTCATTCATGGCTACTATTACATTCATCGCCTTGATGCGTACTTCATTGATATCGCGGTTTTCATTAAAAGCCGGAGACAAAAAAGAAACGGTAGCCGGTTTGACTTCGTCACTATTTGTGGTAGTATTCACGCCAAAAATGGTACGTTGATCATGCAGATTATAACAGTAATCAGGATTGAAGTCATCGAATGCTTTTCTCAGAATCTTGCTTTCGGGTTGCGATTGATTTTGAGCATCACGATTCAAATCGACACTATTAGCATTTTCACGGGTGTAGGCTTCTGCCCCATCGGGATTGAGCATGGGCAACATGCAAAAGGTAAAAGCATTCAACAGCTTTTGACCTAAATCAGTCCCCGATTGCAACAAATGGATAAAATCAAACAAGGCCTTGGTCGTGGTGCTTTCATTGCCGTGCATTTGGGACCACATCAATATTTTAATCTTTCCTGAGCCGAGCTGACATTTATAGATAGGTTTTCCTAAAACAGATGTTCCTGCAACTTCAGCGGGTAAAGACAAAAGTAAGGGTTCAATATCTTTTAATGTAATATACCGTCCAAAAAGAGCCTTGGTTTTATAGCTTTCGTGTAGTTGTAAATAATTCATGATTGGGTCATTAAATTTGATATTGTCGCTCGGGATATTTGCCATATGCCCCTTTGAAATGCTGCAAAATAATTTTCATATCTTCCGCATAATTACCGGTTACTGCAATAGGATTTCCTATTCTGACCTCTTTTTTGGCATAATCGAAAGCAACAGGAATGATGGGAACATTGGCTTTGAGCGCTATGTAATAAAATCCGGTTCGGAGTTCAGTGACTTTTTTACGGGTGCCTTCAGGTGCTATGGCCATTCTGAATACGGCTCTGGAGTTGAAGACATCGACTATGGCATCCACCACATTCTTTCCGCCGCTTCGGTCTAAGGGTGCACCACCTATACTTCTGAAATAATACCCAAACGGAAATGTGAACAATTCTTTTTTTCCGACAAAGTTCATTTCAACACCAATAATACCTCTGGAAAACAAACCGATAAAAAAATCAAAATTACACGTATGCGGCATTACCATCAAAACGCATTTCTTCACTTCCTCGTTAACGGTACCGACAATTTTCCAGCCCAGCAAACGAAAAAAAATAAATTGGTACAGTCTTTTTTTCACTCCGTTTATTTTTCGTAAATTTAGTATTTCTGTCTTATTTTTGATAAAAAATTCATCAATGTTTCAAAAACTCTTCAGCTTCTTTATACCGGTTAATGTCTACAAAAAAAAATCAGCCATAAGCAAATCGCTTGAGGTAACCTGGAACAATGGTCAGCTGGTTTTGGACAGCGAAAACACCAATTATTCTTATGGGAGTTTGCAGCGTATTTTGCGCAAAGGATTGAAATATATCGGTTTTGAGCGCATTCGTAATTTTGAAAATATATTGGTGCTCGGTGTGGCCGGAGGCAGCGTGATAAAAACGCTTACTGATGAAATCAAATTTACCGGTAAAATCACGGGGGTGGAAATTGACGAAAATGTAGTGGAAATTGCCAAGCGTTATTTTGGTTTGGATGTGATTCCAAATTTGGAATTGGTGATTGATGATGCTTTTGAATTTGTATTGAGGACTAAAGAAAAATACGATTTGATTATTATTGATATTTTTCAGGACACCACCATGCCTAATTTTTTGTTTGAGGATTTTTTTATCAACCGGATTAATTCGTTACTGAATCTAAACGGATTTATACTATTCAATACTATGGTAATCACCAAACATCAGGAAGAGCGAAATCTTTTGTACAAATCAAAATTCAATGGCAATTATTCGTTGCGAATGTATCCGAAGGTTGAAGAACACAATGAATTATTTACCATTAAAAAATTGGCGTAATGCAACATTTTTTCAGAAAACTTTTGCTGGGCAAAATATCAACCAAAGACCGAAACCGTTTCAACATTACCCCTATTCAAAAACGCATCCTTAACATCCGAGCGATTTGGAATAATGATCATCAGGACGATAATGGCATTGAGAAAATCATACGTTTAATTCTTTCTATTTCCCAACTGCTTTTTCCTGGCGTGTATATCAAACATGTTTCACACAAAGTTGGTTTTGAATATCAGGATTTGACAATGGATGTATATGTGTTGAGCAAAGTAGCTTTCCCGGTTTTAATCTTGATAAATCATTGGGAAAGTAATACTTATATTGTCACGCTAATGGTCTATCTTCTACTCGAAACAGTACTGTACATTCCGACCTTAATTTTTGCTTCTGATATGCTGTCGCGCCCAAGATCATACAAGCGTTCGATGTTATTACTATTCTTTAATTATATCGAAATTGTCTTTTCATTTGGCGTGTTGTACTCCTGTGGTAACAATATGAATCATCCTTTTACAGGTTGGTATGACCCTATTTATTTCAGCATGGTAACCTCTTCCTCTATTGGTTTTGGAGACTATGTTCCGATTACAACTTATGCCAAAGTTTTGGTGAGTATACAAGCGCTGTTCTTCTTGTCTTTTGTCGTATTATTTTTGAATTTCTTTTCAAATAAAGTTAAAAATAAAGGATATTTTGACCACGAAAGTGAGGAGTTTTAAAGCATTTTTCTTGCTTTATCTAAATCCTCGGGAGTGTCAATGCCAATTCCAACATGCGTGGTTTCGACCATTTTAATTCTTTTGCCAAATTCCAGATAACGCAATTGTTCGAGCTTTTCGGAAGCTTCTAAGGATTTCATTGGCAATCTGTAAAATGCCAACAACGCTTCTTTTCGAAAAGCATAAATGCCGATGTGTTTCATGTAGCGAACACCGGCATTCGGATCTCTTGGATACGGAATAACCGAACGTGAAAAATAGAGCGCAAAACCATTTTGGTCTGTAACGACCTTTACATTATTGGGGTTTTCAATCTCTTCCTGCTCTTTTATTTCAAACATTAAAGAAGCCAAGTCAATTTGTTTGTCAAAATCATTTCGGAAAACATCCAGAACTTTTGCTAAAGGTTCTTTATTGATAAAAGGCTCATCCCCCTGAACGTTGACTACTATGTCAACCTCCAGATTTTGTACCGCTTCGGCTATCCGATCACTCCCACTCTCATGTTCTTTGACACTCATGATGGCTTTGCCTCCGTTACTCAGAATTTCATCATAAATTAAAATACTGTCGGTCACTACAAAAACATCATGAAACAAACCGGTATTAACAGCGGCTTCGTAAGTTCGGGTAATAACAGTTTTACCTCCTAAATCCTGCATCAACTTAGCAGGAAAACGAGTGGAAGCATAACGGGCGGGAATAACAGCGATGATTTTCATTTCTTTTGGCAATTACGATAAGCTAAGATACTGCATTTTTTTATTCTTCAAAACTCTCCTCTTTAAACCCTATCAAATAGAGTTTGTCTTTGGCGCGCGTCACAGCGGTATACAACCAGCGCACATAATCGACATCAATTCCATTAGGCAAATACGGTTGCTCAATAAATACCGTGTTCCATTGTCCGCCTTGCGATTTGTGACAGGTAATCGCATAAGAGAACTTCACTTGCAGCGCATTGAAATACGGGTTTTCTTTTACTTTCAAAAATTTACGATAGCTGGCCTTTTCATCTTCATAATCTTTCATCACTTCCTGATACAGCGTGTTGCTTTCATCATACGTTAACGAGGGAGATTCACTCGTAATTGTGTTGAGCAACAACATGGTTTCAAAAGGTTTCTGATCAGGGTAATCCACCATACGGATTTTGACTTTGGCAAATTTAAAACTGTATAGTTCTTTGAAATTGAAAATCTCTAAAACCTCAATAATATCTCCGTTGGCAATAAATCCGGCTTCATCGGTTTCTTTTAACCAAAAATAATTGTTCTTGACCACCATCAAAAAATCGCCTACCGAAAGATCGCTCTCTTTATCTAATATCTTGGCTCTGATTTGTTGATTGTATTGATTGGCTCTTTTATTGGAACGCACAATAAAACAAGTATCTTCAATACTGTAATTGCTGTATGCCGTTTGTATGGCATCCTGTATATCAAATCCATCGGTAAGACGAACTATATCTTTATACCCTTTTACCTTGAATTTAAATTCCGTTATAAAATGTTCCTTGAGCAATTCCCGCAACCCCGTGGCATTGTATAATATCCCCGATTTTTCTTCCTGACGCATCACTTCATCCAGTTCGATTGAAAAAACTTCTTTGTTGTAATGCATCGATAAACCATCGGTGTCCAGTGCCGGACTTACATCCAACTGTACAGGTGGCAACTGTGCGGTATCTCCCAAAAGGATGAGTTTACAATTCTCCCCATTATAAACATACATCATCAAATCGTCTAACAGCGAACCGTTCTCATACAATTTTGATTCCGTATTCACATCTGAAATCATTGAGGACTCATCTACTATAAAAACAGTGTTTTTGTGTTTATTGGGTTGCATCACAAACGACACACCTCCTCCTTTGCCTTTCTTAGGAAAATAAATTTTCTTGTGAATAGTATGCGCCGGTTTGTTGGAATAATTTGCAATCACCTTGGCAGCCCTTCCTGTGGGAGCCAGTAACACATACTTCTTATTAATCGCTGAAAGATTATTAACGATGGTAGAAATCACTGTGGTCTTCCCGGTTCCTGCATAGCCTTTTAACACAAAAACTTCATCTTTTGCTGTACTAGTCAAAAAAACGGCAATCTGCTGCAGAAAAACATCCTGCTTTACAGTGGGCTGAAACGGAAATTTTTGAAGTAAAACACTGTAAAACTGGCTGGAAATCATTTTGGATAGGATGCTGAAAATTGGATTCCAAATATAGTCATTTTGACTATAGAAATAAATTTGTAAGTTTGCCGTTCTCATCACTATCGGGAAGAACCATGCTTCAAAACACCAGCGTTATCCACAAAACGTATCAAAAACTAGCCATTCAGGTTTCCCTGAACGGTTTATCATTTGTAACGTTTGACACGCTGACCAACAAGCCACAAGTGTTGCGCAAAATTGAAATGGGCAAAGTTCATGTCACCACTAAAATTGAGGACTTATTTGCCGAAGCCTTTCACAATCATCCCGAACTCAAAGCTTCTTACGACGAAATTGTTATTGTACACTCTAATAATTTAGCCACTTTTGTTCCGACTCCTTTGTTTGACGAAGAATATTTGGGTAGCTATTTGCAATTCAACACCAAAGTCTTCGAAACGGATTTTTTTGCTTTTGACGAATTGCCCAACTATGAAATGAACAATGTTTACATTCCGTATGTGAATATGAATAACTACTTCATCGATCAGTTTGGTACTTTTGATTACAAGCATGCCAATACTATTTTGGTTCATAAGCTTTTGGATTTATCCAAAAACAACGAAGAACGCAAAATGTTTGCGCACCTAAGTGATACTCATTTTGAAATTGTGGTTTTGCAAAACCAACAACTGCAGCTCTACAACTCATTTGACTACAAAACTCCTGAAGACTTTCTTTACTATATATTGTTCACAGCTGAACAATTGCACCTCAATCCCGAAAGTTTCAAATTGGAGCTACTGGGCAAAGTAACTGAAGGCGATGCGCTTTATGCCATTGCTTATAAATACGTTCGGAATGTTTCTTTATTCGATGTGAGTTTTATGCAGAATACTTTCTCCGATACCGAAAATCGCGAGCACTTTATACTATTACACTCATGAGAATCATCTCAGGCAAATACAAAGGCCGAAGAATAATGCCTCCCAAAAACCTTCCGGTACGTCCAACGACGGATATGAGTAAGGAAGCTTTATTCAATGTACTGAACAATCATTTCAATTTTTCAGAACTGAAAATACTCGAACTTTTTGCCGGTACCGGAAGCATCAGTTATGAATTTGCCTCACGCGGTTGCTCGCCAATACTATGCGTTGACGGTGATATGGGCTGTGTAAATTTCATCAAAAAAACCGCCAAGGAATTCGACTTTGATATTACCGCTATCAAAAGCGATGTGTTTAAGTTTCTGGAAAAACACACGGGTAACTACGATATTATCTTTGCCGATCCTCCTTATGGTATGGAACAAAAGGAATTTGAAAAAATTATTGAACTCATCTTTGACAACGAGTTGTTAGACGAAGAAGGCATGCTTGTGGTTGAACATTCCAAATACACCAAGTTAGACCACATGGCACATTATTCCTTCCAAAAAAACTATGGTGGCTCGGTCTTTACTTTTTTTGAATTTGAGGGAGATGATGAAGAAACAGATGATTTTGAAGATGATGAAGAAAGTTAATTATTTTTCAAAAACCAACGAATCAAAATTAGCACCCAACTCCATCAAATATTTGGTGATGTCTTTTACAAAATCATCGGGACCACAAACGTAAAAGTGTTGACTGAAATCAACGATGTTTTCAATCAAAAAGTTTCGGTCAATGCGTCTTCCCAAAAAACCAACTGTAGCCTCCCGAGTCAACACATTAACAAAATTGTTCTTGAGCAGGCGTTGTAATTCCTGTCCCATGATGATATCCTCCGAAGTTTTATTGACATAAATCAGTCGGTTTCCCTTAATCAGATTGTGTTTGTACAATTCCCTGAAAATAGAAATAAAAGGAGTAATCCCGGAACCGGCAGCAATAAAAACACCCGGGCCTTTGTATTGAATGGCACCAAAAACATCATGCAAAATCAATTCCGCGTTGGCGTTCGTTTTCCCCAATTGCTTCGTAACTCCTTCATGATCGTTGTACAATTTAATCATGAATTCCAAATAATTGGATTCCTTAATATTGGTAAAAGTAAATGGTCTCAGTTGATTTTTCCACTCGGGCAGATTGATGGAAACTTCGGTAGCTTGGCCCGGAAGAAAATCATATCCTTGTGGCCTCTCTACCACAAATCGTTTAACATCATGAGTAATAAATTTAGCCTCAAGAACTTTTACAATATGTTCATTCATAATTTCGAACGGATTAGTTTGACCAATAAAAACTGTCGTTGTAACAAAGTTATGAATTAATAAAGAGGAAATAAGAAAAAAAGCAGACCTATAAGCCGGATTCTGTCTCCACTGTTGTGGTGGAGCCTTATCATTTATCTGGACCAACAATTACTCGTTGGTTCTAGCTTCCTACCCTTCGACAACGGACGAGTAGCCCTTAAATGCCGATATACTTGGAATTTCACCGCATAGAGTTTACCTGGTTTCACTACAGCATTACCTGTACCTGCTTTCTGTTGCACTTGTCCTCGTCTTTCAACGGACGGGCGTTACCCGCTATGCTACTCTGTGGTGTCCGGACTTTCCTCCCCGACAAGTCGGAGCGATAAGGCGGTCTGCGGCGCAAAGGTATGAATTAGGAATTAGATTTGGGATTAATACAAAAATTTAAACAGCTGCTTTTATTCCTATTTGCTGAATTTTTAATTTAACAAATTGTGGAAAAGTTTTCCTCAAATAACCCATTTACCACAGAACCAAACCAACAAAAATTCTATATTTGTAATCCTATTAATTTCTATGGAACAGTTTATAGTATCAGCCCGAAAGTACCGTCCGCAAACGTTTAAAGATGTAGTGGGGCAACAGGCTATTACCAATACGTTACTCAATGCCATAGAGAGCAATCACTTGGCGCAGGCTCTGTTGTTCACCGGTCCGAGAGGAGTAGGAAAAACGACTTGTGCCCGAATCTTGGCGCGTAAAATTAACCAACCCGGTTATGATGATCCTTTTGAAGACTTTGCCTTCAACGTATTTGAATTGGATGCCGCTTCCAACAACTCGGTAGATGATATTCGAAATTTGATTGACCAAGTTCGCATCCCGCCACAAACCGGGCAATATAAAGTCTATATCATTGACGAGGTGCACATGCTCTCCACCAGTGCTTTCAATGCTTTTTTGAAAACACTGGAAGAACCACCAAAGCACGCTATCTTTATTTTGGCCACGACCGAAAAACACAAAATCATTCCAACTATTTTATCGCGTTGTCAGATATTTGATTTTAAACGAATCACGGTTAAAGATGCCAAGGAACATTTGGCAGAAGTAGCTAAAAGTCAAAACGTGGCTTTTGAAGATGACGCTTTACACATTATTGCCCAAAAAGCGGACGGTGCAATGCGCGATGCATTGTCGATATTTGATCGTGTCGTTTCGTATTGTGGTAATAATCTAACCCGACAAGCAGTCACTGAGAATTTAAATGTTCTCGACTATGAAACTTATATCAACGTAACGGATTTACTTTTAGAAAACAAAATTCCGGAAGTGTTGTTGGCGTATAATGACATTTTGTCCAAAGGTTTTGACGGACATCATTTTATAGCCGGATTGGCTTCGCACTTCAGAGATTTATTGGTTGCCAAAAATCCTGTAACGCTTTCTCTTTTAGAAATGGGTGAAGCGGCACAACAATTGTACGGACAACAATCACAAAAAGCTTCTGGTGATTTTCTGTTAAAGGGAATAGAGATAGCCAATGACTGCGATTTGAAATATAAAGTTTCGCAAAACCAGCGTCTTTTAGTAGAATTGGCTTTAATGCAGCTTGCCTCCATCACCTTTGATGGAGAAAAAAAAAAGCTGAGTTTATAATTCCAGCCACATATTACCGCAACAATAGTTTTTCGATTACGGAAGTTAAACCGGTAGCTGTTAGTTCAAAACCATTGGTTGAGGAAGTTGCAGCAGAAGTAAAACCTGTTGAAGCTGACAAAATACTCTCTGAACCTACTGCTGAAGAGCCAGTTGCAAACAGCAAAGCACAAGTTACTACTCAACAGCCCTCTGCAATTACTAATCAACCCAAAGTTTCCGCCTTATCACTAGCCAGTATTCGGGCTAAAAAAGAAATGGTAGAAGCGCTCAAAACTGTGGTTAAAGAGGAAGCGTATTTACCGAACGAACCTTTTACCGAAACCCAAATGCTGGAGCAATGGCTCAAATATGCACAACGCATGGAAGACAAAGGCTATCGTATTGTGGCTTCTCTGCTAACCATTAATGATCCAACCTTAGACGGGACGACCATTATCCATGAGTTACCAAATGAAAGTTCTAAAATTGATTTTGAAAAAGAAAGACCGGAATTATTGGGTTACTTACGCGGTAAACTACACAATCACGATATCCAAATTCATGTAAAAGTAAATGAAACTTTGGTGGTTAAAAAACGGTACACCGCTCAAGACAAATACAATCGTTTGGTAGAGCTCAACCCTAATCTGGCACTCATGAAAGACCTTTTTGGTTTAGATATTAACGAATAAAAAAAGCCCCGATTAATCGGGGCTTTTTTTATTAGAAGCATTTTTATTTTTGATGGCTGTCTTTAATCAGGCCTAATAAAAAACTGCAAGCGACCAATGACATGGCTAAAATCCCCAGGTATTCTGTTTTATTATTTAAAAATCCTAAATCATCAAAGTCGATATTATAAATATGAAAAGCGATTAGGATGACAGCCACTATCAGGCCGAAAGTTTTGAATTTTTTCATTTAGTAGGTTTATGATGTTATTCGTTTGAGATTAAATATTGCCTTGATACATGGCTTTGACTATACCGTCGGCCAGTCCTATTTTTGGCACAAAAAGTTGACGGGCACCACTCCATTTCATGGCATTCAGGTATACACGGGTGGCAGGTATGATTACGTCAGCACGGTCGGTATTGAGTGCCAACTCAGCAATTCGCTGCTCGTAAGTTAGTGAGTTCAAATATTGATATTGGGAGTTGAGATACAAATAGGATAACGGTTTGTCCTGTAATTTTCCGGAGAGCTTGAAGAGCTTATTGATGTTTCCACCGGAGCCAATAAGTATTACATTTTCATATTCTTCCGTGTGAGTTTTAATCCATTTCTCAATTTCCTCCCATACAATATCAGTAACCATATTGTTCAGCAAACGCACCGTTCCTATTTTAAAGGATTTTGAGGTAACCATTTTTCCGTCAGTAAACAAAGAAAACTCCGTACTACCTCCTCCAACATCTACATATAAATAGGTTTGATCTGTTTTAAGAAAATCATGTAAATCAGAAGAAGCTATGATGGTGGCTTCAATTTTCCCGTCAATAATATCAATATCAATATCGCATTTTTCCCTGATAACATTCGCTACTTCTTTACCGTTATAGGCTTCACGCATAGCAGAGGTAGCACAGGCTTTGTATTTTTCAACCTTATACACTTTCATCAACAACTTGAATGCCTTCATGGCATCTACCATACGGTCAATGTTCTCCTCTGAAATTTCACCCACGGTAAAAGCATCCTGACCCAGACGAATGGGCACACGGATTAAAGCACTTTTATTGAATTGTGTAGCAGCATCTTTTTGTTCTACAATATTAGTAATGAGCAACCGCATGGCATTGGAACCAATATCAATTGCTGCATATTTTTTAATAGAAATCATTTAACAGTTAAATAATTTAGTGTTTATATTTTTTCTTGCAATACTTCGAGACGATCCCGGAAATAATTATACATTTCGTGCTGGGCTCTGAATACGGATTCTCCTTCTGCTCGGATACGATATTTATTTTCAAATTTCTCGGAATGAAAACGGGCTTTAACATTACCTCGCCAACCTATGTTGAAGATGTCAATCACCTGCTTTTTTATAGCATCATCATAAATAGGACAGGTAACTTCCACTCTTCCGTCAAGGTTACGCGTCATAAAATCCGCTGATGAAATGTAAACTTCAGGATCATCATTATTGCAGAAAATATAGGAACGGGTATGTTCTAAAAAATAATCTACAATGCTAATTGCTTCAATATTTTCACTCATTCCTTTCACACCGGGAATTAAAGAACAAATCCCACGCACCTGTAGTTTTATCTTCACACCCGCATTACTTGCTTCATATAATTTATCAATTATAGGATAGTCTGAAAGACTGTTCATTTTTAAATTAATGTAGGCCGGTCGACCAATTTTGGCGTTATTAATTTCTCTGTCAATTAGCTTATAAAACTTGGAGCGTGTGTAATGTGGCGACACTATAAGGTGTTTATAGCGATGAATTCTGTAATTTACATCAAAGAATTCAAAAATTTTGTTGACATCTTTAAGTATTTGCTGATGGCTCGTTAAAAGAGTCAAATCGGTGTAGACTCTTGCTGTTGACTCGTTGAAATTTCCAGTTGAAATAAAGCCATAACGCTTTAATTTTCCCTCTTCAATGCGGTCAATGACACAAATCTTGCTATGCACTTTTAACCCTTTGATACCAAAAATAAGCTCAATTCCTTCCTGCTGCATCTGCTCGGCATAAGAAATATTGCTCGCTTCATCAAATCGCGCCTGAAGTTCAATTTGTACAATAACTTTCTTTCCATTTTTAGCGGCATTTATTAGTGAACTTATGATTTGCGAGTTTTGAGCCAAACGGTACAAGGTAATTTTAATCGAAGTAACTTTAGGATCCAAAGCAGCTTCACGCAAAAATTTAATCAGATACGAAAACGACTGAAACGGAGCGTTCACTAAGTAATCTTTCTTGGCAATACGGTTCAGAATACTGCCTTCCAGCGACAACCCTTCAATAGGTAACGGTACTCGTGGCGGATATAATAAATCAAATCTTCCTAAGTTAGGAAAGTTCATATAGTCACGACGGTTGTGGTATCTTCCTCCGGGAATTATACTGTCGGAAGAGTCAATTCCCATTTTGGAAAGGAAAAACTTGAGTGTGTCTTTGTCAATTTTCTGATCGTATACAAAGCGAACCGGTTCCCCAATTCTGCGGTCTTTTACCGAGGTAGCTATCTTTTCGAGCATACTTTTGCTCATATCAGAATCAATGTCGAGCTGAGCATCACGGGTGATTTTGATCATATGTGCCGAGATGCTTTCATAGTCGAATATATTGAAAATACTGTTTAGGTTATAACGAATAACATCATCCAATAACATTAAATACTGTTTGCCATCCTTTGACGGAAGCTCAACGATGCGATTGGTGTTTTTCGGAATTTCGATGATAGCATAACGCACTTCGGGTTTGCCTTTTTTCACCAAACCCAGCATAGTGGGTTTGCTTTCTGTTTTCATAACCAACTTTACTGCTAAATAACCGGAAGTATCTTTCAACAAAGGAAATTCGGCCAAATCATTTAAGATGATTGTAACCAGTTCAGGACTAATTTTCTGGATAAAAAAATCTCGGACAAAGTTTTCATGCTCGGGTGAAATTTCGGTTTCGTCAAGGATGATGATATTTTGTTTGACCAACTCTTTTTCGATGATATTCAATACTTTTAAACTCTCGGCTTGTTGTTTGATTACTATTTCCGTAATATCTTTTACCAGTTGTTGGGCAGATATACCTCCTAAGATTTTTTCGCCGGTTTGACCTGACAGACTCAGACGTCGTATAGCGGCAAAACGCACGCGGAAAAATTCATCTAAGTTATTGGAAAAAATACCAATGAATCTTAATCTTTCTAATAAAGGAACCGCTTCATCAGCGGCTTCTTGTAAAACTCTGGCATTAAACGCCAGCCAACTTTTTTCTCTGTCTATATATCTGTATTCGTTTTCCGTACTCATATTTTATTTTAAATCACTTGGAAAAATAACTTTTTGGGTAACTCCCTTTTCAATAGCACTCCAAGAAATACTATCAAAAATTATACTTACAAATCCTGAAGTAGCTACATTGTCTACAAAAATGTTTCCAAATTTATTGACAAAATTTGTAATGGCTTCATTATGGCCGAAAACAACTAAATGGTCATATTCGTCGGAACAGGATTTGATGATTTGCTCTAATTTTTTTCCCTCAAAGGTATACAGCTCATCCTTAAATAAAATACTTTCAAATGGAAAGAAAATATTTTGAGCAAATATCAACGCAGTTTCAGCAGCCCGTTTGGCAGGACTACTCCACACGATAAAAGATTTAGGAATTAGGTTCCGAATATGAGCAGAAACCAAATGAGCATCGTGAATACCCCGGTTAGTGAGTGGACGATCAAAATCATTTAACGGAGCTTCCCAACTGGACTTAGCATGACGAACCAATAGTAACTGTTTCATGATAATTACAACTGCAGTTTTGAAAGTATAAATTTAAACTAATAAAACATATAATAAAAGAAATTAGTTCTAGTAAACCAATTTATTTATAAAATCATATTCTAATTACAAGTAAGCAGCTGTAACGTGATAAATATCATGGAAAATAACAAAACTAGTTTATACCTTTATTTTGCCCAAATAAATCTTAAAAAGAAAAAATATTATAAACAAGTTAATGTTAATATATTATGTAATCTTTTACTTTCTAAAATAGTTAAATAATGCACTTAATCTATGATTTTATGCATTTTATCGATGTTTTTTTTGGTGGTTTAGAAAAAACATTCTACTTTCGAATTGTTAAAACATTTTTTTTATTGAAAAATTAACCCTTAAACCCCAAATTTTATGTCAAAAATCAAACGAAAAAATCAAGAAATCCGAACCCTTAAAACGGAAAAAACAAAAGAATAATGCCATTTGGTCGAGTTTTCTTGTCGTTTATAGAGAAAATAGATTAAAAGTTGTGTCAGCCTCTATTTTTGTTGACGATATAGCCCCAAAATATCTATCTAACCATAAACGCCTACAAAAATACTCCCTGCCCAAAATGCTAACTCTTAAAATCATTCTACTAAACTAAACAGTATGAAATCAAATTTTACTATTTCAAAGAAACTATGTGCGTTTTTGATATTTAGTATGCTAAGCATCTCTATGTCGTTTGCACAATCTTTCCCGCCACCAACAACTTCTTGTACTTCCAAGGATTTGGAGATTGTTGCTGCGCAACTCTCAGGCGGAGATTTATGTAACTCTTGTGCAACATCAACCACGTTGACAAGAAACCTAACCTTGGGAATTAAAAACACCACGGGATCCACTCGAACCTCGTTCGCCTTTTGGGGAACTTTAGAAATTTACAGCGGAACCACTGGTGCTTTAATTTCTTCTGTCACACGAACAGGATGTAACGGTCCTCTTCCCGGAGGCTCAACCACATACCTGGATTTTGGCCCTATCACTTACACTTGTGGTGATGTTATCAAAATTTCAAATATTTGGGAGGCTTGGACTACAGCTAGTGGAAGTGAAGTTTGTCCATTAGACCCCAATAACATTTCTCCTAAGTGTGGAAAAATACCGTCAATTACCGTGAATGGCGGAGTGAATGGTGAGTTTGCTTTAATCGATTCACAATGTGGCTCTTCCACAGGTAGTATTGATTTAACACCGACCGGAGGAACCGCTCCATACACGTATTCTTGGACTGCTTCGGGCGGAGGTGTTGTACCTGCCGGTCAAGCTACCAACCAAGATTTAACCAATGTACTACCAGGAACCTATACAGTAGTCATTAGGGATGCTAATGGTTGCCAGATTACTAAATCTAGAACTGTAACAGCGACCACTGCTCCTACTCCGGTTTTTTCTGCTGCTAGTGACATCACTGTACCTTGTGGAAGTGCAACAACCAGTTCACTTAGCTATACCAATAGTGCTTCAGGAAGCTGTTTGATTAGTGGTTCTGTAACATCTACCTTAAGTTCACAAACACCGGCTGGTGCTTGTGGCGGGACTGTAACTGAATCATGGACATATACTGATGCTTATGGAAGAACCATAACAAAATCAAGAACAATAACTATCAGTCCGGCAGCATTGCCAACTATGACGGCTCCGGCTAATATAACAGTGGCTTGCGGCGCTTTACCAGCTTCAAGCACTTTACCTTTTTCAAATGGTTTAAGCGGCAGTTGTTCATTGACTGGTGTTTCAAACCCTTCTACTTTTTCAGCTACTCCTGGTGCTTGTGGTGGAACCGTAACTGAAACCTGGACCGCTACCGATTCTTGTGGGAGAGCCTTGGCTCCGGTTTCAAGAACAATTACTATCAGTCCGGCTGCATTACCAACAATGACAGCACCGGCTAACATAACAGTAGCCTGTGGTTCATTACCTGCTGCCAGTACTATTTCGTTTAGTAATGGTTTAAACGGAGGCTGTACAATCAGCGGAACTTCAAACTTATCAACTTTCACTGCTACTCCAGGTGCTTGTGGGGGAACTGTAACCGAAACTTGGACTGCTACTGATTCTTGCGGAAGAGCTCTAGCTCCGGTATCACGAACCATAACGGTGAGTCCGGCTGCATTACCAACTATGACAGCTCCTGCAGATATTACAGTGACTTGTGGTGGATTGCCTCAAGCCAGTACTCTTCCTTTTACCAATGCCTTAAGTGGTGGTTGTGGTCTGAGCGGCACATCAAATCCATCTACTTTTACCACCACAAATCCTGGTTATTGTAATGGAAAAGTAACTGAAACCTGGACAGCAACAGATAGTTGCGGTAGGCCATTAGCTTCTGTTTCCAGAACAATAACTATTGATGACACAACAGCTCCAACATTTGCAACACTGCCAGCTCCAAGTAATGTGAGTTACAGCTCAACACCATCATTCCAACAAGCAGTAGCAACTGATACTTGCAGTACTGTAACCTTGACTTCTAATGATGTGGCGACTGTTCCAAACTGTAACGGTTCTTACTCTGTTACCAGAACTTGGACGGCTAAAGACATCTGTAACAATACTAGTACGGCATCACAAACAATCAATGTAAACGCTGCAGTATTTGTGGCCAATAATGATTCTGGAAATTCAATTAACGGTTTCTTGGGTGGGACATCATTTACTAATGTTTTAGCAAATGATACTCTAGATGGACAACTTATTAATAGTGCTCAGGTTACTATTTCATTTGTTTCTTCAACAAACCCAGGTGTTACCTTATCCGGAACAAATGTTTTGGTTGCCCCGGGAACTCCGGCTGGAACTTACACTTTGACGTACCAAATTTGTGGTGTATCAGCAACTTGTAGTTGTGCAACGGGTATCGTAACTGTCCCTGTTACAGCTGCTCCTATTGACGCTGTAGCTGATGCAGGTACTGTAAACGGTTTCACCGGTGGAACAGCTG
>NZ_JBPTTM010000012.1:0-5428 GCF_051547105.1 Flavobacterium sp. XGLA_31
AAAAAAAAGGCGGCGACATACTCTCCCACATAACTGCAGTACCATCTGCGCAGTCGGGCTTAACTTCTCTGTTCGAGATGGGAAGAGGTGAGCCCCGACGCAATAACCACCTTAAGCTGGTTTGCAAGGGTGATGCGTTTTACATCAACAATGCACAATATCTTAACATACTGAGATAAAAAATAATTTTTGGAAAGATTGCCGCTCCCCTTTCGGGGAGCAAGCGACGTACATAAGCTTACGGGTTATTAGTACTACTCGACTATGACATTACTGCCTTTACATCTATAGCCTATCAACGTGGTCATCTTCCACGACCCTTAAAAGAAATCTCATCTTGTGGTGGGTTTCGCGCTTATATGCTTTCAGCGCTTATCCCTTCCAAACGTAGCTACTCTGCGGTGCTCCTGGCGGAACAACAGATACACCAGAGGTTTGTCCAATTCGGTCCTCTCGTACTAGAATCAGATCCACTCAAATTTCTAACGCCCACAGTAGATAGAGACCGAACTGTCTCACGACGTTCTGAACCCAGCTCGCGTGCCACTTTAATGGGCGAACAGCCCAACCCTTGGGACCTTCTCCAGCCCCAGGATGTGACGAGCCGACATCGAGGTGCCAAACCCCCCCGTCGATATGAGCTCTTGGGGGAGATCAGCCTGTTATCCCCGGCGTACCTTTTATCCTTTGAGCGATGGCCCTTCCATGCGGAACCACCGGATCACTATGCTCTACTTTCGTACCTGATCGACCTGTATGTCTCTCAGTCAAGCTCCCTTATGCCATTGCACTCTACGCACGGTTACCAAGCGTGCTGAGGGAACCTTTAGAAGCCTCCGTTACTCTTTTGGAGGCGACCACCCCAGTCAAACTACCCACCAAGCAATGTCCTCTGGATTCCAGAGTTAGACCTCAGATAAGCAAAGGGTGGTATTTCAACAATGACTCCACAACGCCTGGCGACGCCATTTCACAGTCTCCCACCTATCCTACACATCACTTATCCAAGACCAATACTAAGCTATAGTAAAGGTGCACAGGGTCTTTTCGTCCCACTGCGGGTAATCGGCATCTTCACCGATACTACAATTTCACCGAGCTCATGGCTGAGACAGTGTCCAGATCGTTACACCATTCGTGCAGGTCGGAACTTACCCGACAAGGAATTTCGCTACCTTAGGACCGTTATAGTTACGGCCGCCGTTTACTGGGGCTTCAATTCAATGCTTCTCCGAAGATAACATCTCCTCTTAACCTTCCAGCACCGGGCAGGTGTCAGGCCCTATACCTCATCTTACGATTTTGCAGAGCCCTGTGTTTTTGATAAACAGTCGCCTGGACCTTTTCACTGCGGCCAGCTTGCGCTGGCGACCTTTCTCCCGAAGTTACAGGTCTATTTTGCCTAATTCCTTAGCCATGAATCTCTCGAGCACCTTAGGATTCTCTCCTCGACTACCTGTGTCGGTTTACGGTACGGGTACTGTTAATCTAAGTTTAGAGGTTTTTCTTGGAAGCCCTTAGGTACACTATCACTTTGTCCGAAGACTCCGTGTACTATCGCATTTCCCCAAGCCGCGTGGATTTGCCTGCGCAGCTTATAGGTAGGTGCTTTAACGAACTATTCCGTCAGTTCGCGGTACTTTCATCACTCCGTCACCCCATCACAATTAACAGTAGTACGGGAATATTAACCCGTTGGCCATCGACTTCCCCTTTCGGGTGCGCCTTAGGACCCGACTAACCCTCAGCTGATTAGCATAGCTGAGGAAACCTTAGTCTTTCGGTGTGCGGGTTTCTCGCCCGCATTATCGTTACTTATGCCTACATTTTCTTTTCTAACCGGTCCAGCATACCTTACGATACACCTTCAACCCTGTTAGAATGCTCCCCTACCACTTACGCAAATGCGTAAATCCATAGCTTCGGTAGTATACTTATGCCCGATTATTATCCATGCTCGTCCGCTCGACTAGTGAGCTGTTACGCACTCTTTAAATGAATGGCTGCTTCCAAGCCAACATCCTAGCTGTCTGGGCAGACAAACCTCGTTTTTTCAACTTAGCATACATTTGGGGACCTTAGCTGATGGTCTGGGTTCTTTCCCTCTCGGACATGGACCTTAGCACCCATGCCCTCACTGCTGGTAAACATTATATAGCATTCGGAGTTTGTCAGGAATTGGTAGGCGGTGAAGCCCCCGCATCCAATCAGTAGCTCTACCTCTATATAACTTATAACCAGCGCTGCACCTAAATGCATTTCGGGGAGTACGAGCTATTTCCGAGTTTGATTGGCCTTTCACCCCTACCCACAGGTCATCCGAAGACTTTTCAACGTCAACCGGTTCGGACCTCCACTATGTGTTACCACAGCTTCATCCTGCCCATGGGTAGATCACACGGTTTCGCGTCTACCACTACTGACTATAGCGCCCTATTCAGACTCGCTTTCGCTACGGATCCACAGCTTAACTGCTTATCCTTGCCAGCAACGGTAACTCGTAGGCTCATTATGCAAAAGGCACGCCGTCACCCCACTAAAGGGCTCCGACCGCTTGTAAGCGTATGGTTTCAGGATCTATTTCACTCCGTTATTCACGGTTCTTTTCACCTTTCCCTCACGGTACTGGTTCACTATCGGTCTCTCAGGAGTATTTAGCCTTAGCGGATGGTCCCGCCAAATTCAGACAGGGTTTCACGTGCCCCGCCCTACTCAGGATACCACTATCCTTATCTTCTCTTACCTGTACGGGACTATCACCCTGTATCGTCTACCTTTCCAGGTAGTTCCAGTTCAATCCGCAAGAAATATCGTGGTCCTACAACCCCATACATGCCGTAACATTTATGGTTTGGGCTAATCCGCGTTCGCTCGCCACTACTTACGGAATCACTTTTGTTTTCTTCTCCTCCGCCTACTTAGATGTTTCAGTTCAGCGGGTTTGCTCACCTATCGGTGTGACATGTCTTCAACATGCCGGGTTGCCCCATTCGGATATCTACGGATCAAATCGTGTGTGCCGATCCCCGTAGCTTTTCGCAGCTTATCACGTCCTTCTTCGCCTCTGAGAGCCTAGGCATCCCCCATACGCCCTTATTTTGCTTATTGTACTTTTGCACTGTACATTACTGTACAGAGCGTGTTCTTTCTACTTTGTTATTATTTTCTTATCTCAATATGTCAATGAACTTTACTAATTTGAAAATTTGAAGATTCGTTAATTTGAAGATGACAATCATTTTCAAATTCTCAAATCGATTCATTTTCAAATCAATTTGTGGAGAATATCGGAGTCGAACCGATGACCTCCTGCGTGCAAGGCAGGCGCTCTAGCCAGCTGAGCTAATCCCCCGTTTTTCCAGTGGACAGTTAACAGTTCTAAGTTAACAGTACTTCAAACGGTTACTCAACCTCCAGAATTTCCTCTTAAGCATTTCAGTAGTCCCGGGCAGACTCGAACTGCCGACCCCTACATTATCAGTGTAGTACTCTAACCAGCTGAGCTACGAGACTCTGTTTTTTGCTTAATTTATTATTTGAATTAACAGCGAGAGTAAAAAATTCCTTCAATCTTAATATCCTATCCTCTTATCGTCTCTAGAAAGGAGGTGTTCCAGCCGCACCTTCCGGTACGGCTACCTTGTTACGACTTAGCCCCAGTTACTAGTTTTACCCTAGGCAGCTCCTTACGGTCACCGACTTCAGGTACCCCCAGCTTCCATGGCTTGACGGGCGGTGTGTACAAGGCCCGGGAACGTATTCACCGGATCATGGCTGATATCCGATTACTAGCGATTCCAGCTTCACGGAGTCGAGTTGCAGACTCCGATCCGAACTGAGAACGGTTTTATAGATTCGCTCCTACTCACGTAGTGGCTGCTCTCTGTACCGTCCATTGTAGCACGTGTGTAGCCCAAGGCGTAAGGGCCGTGATGATTTGACGTCATCCCCACCTTCCTCACAGTTTACACTGGCAGTCTTGTTAGAGTTCCCGACTTGACTCGCTGGCAACTAACAACAGGGGTTGCGCTCGTTATAGGACTTAACCTGACACCTCACGGCACGAGCTGACGACAACCATGCAGCACCTTGTAAATTGTCCGAAGAAAAAACTGTTTCCAGTCCTGTCAATCTACATTTAAGCCTTGGTAAGGTTCCTCGCGTATCATCGAATTAAACCACATGCTCCACCGCTTGTGCGGGCCCCCGTCAATTCCTTTGAGTTTCATTCTTGCGAACGTACTCCCCAGGTGGGATACTTATCACTTTCGCTTAGCCACTGAAATTGCTTCCAACAGCTAGTATCCATCGTTTACGGCGTGGACTACCAGGGTATCTAATCCTGTTCGCTCCCCACGCTTTCGTCCATCAGCGTCAATCCACTGGTAGTAACCTGCCTTCGCAATTGGTATTCCATGTAATATCTAAGCATTTCACCGCTACACTACATATTCTAGTTACTTCCCAGTAATTCAAGTCTGACAGTATCAATGGCCGTTCCATCGTTGAGCGATGGGCTTTCACCACTGACTTATCAAACCGCCTACGGACCCTTTAAACCCAATGATTCCGGATAACGCTTGGATCCTCCGTATTACCGCGGCTGCTGGCACGGAGTTAGCCGATCCTTATTCTTACGGTACCGTCAAGCTCCTACACGTAGGAGTGTTTCTTCCCGTACAAAAGCAGTTTACACACCATAGATGCTTCTTCCTGCACGCGGCATGGCTGGATCAGGCTTGCGCCCATTGTCCAATATTCCTCACTGCTGCCTCCCGTAGGAGTCTGGTCCGTGTCTCAGTACCAGTGTGGGGGATCTCCCTCTCAGGACCCCTACCTATCGTTGCCATGGTAAGCCGTTACCTTACCATCTAGCTAATAGGACGCATGCCCATCTTTTACCGTTGGAACTTTAATAATCAGATGATGCCATCTAAATATACCATGGGGCATTAATCCAAATTTCTCTGGGCTATTCCCCTGTAAAAGGTAGGTTGCATACGCGTTACGCACCCGTGCGCCGGTCTCAAACACCGAAGTGTTCTACCCCTCGACTTGCATGTGTTAGGCCTGCCGCTAGCGTTCATCCTGAGCCAGGATCAAACTCTTCATCGTATATTGTGCGCTCTTACGAGCAATTTTTATAGACAAAGGCTAGGCTTTTTCAAATCTTACAGATTCTCTTACTCTCTTTTTTATTTGTCTTAAAATCTCTTTTAAGACGGCTGTCAATTCAATATGTCTATGAACGTTTTCTTCTTTGTTTTTCGCCTCTCTTTCGGTTAGCGGGTGCAAAAGTAAGCATCTTTTTTAAACTAACAAGTGTTTTTGAAATTATTTTTGAATTTATTTCAAATTACTCGTTTTTCAGTTTTTCTAAGAACAATCCCTCTCTTGCGGGGTGCAAATATAAAAACTAATTTCTTCC
>NZ_JBPTTM010000013.1:0-4131 GCF_051547105.1 Flavobacterium sp. XGLA_31
CGCATCACTACATTCTACAGTTGCATCAAGCGAACCGGCAGCAGTAGTCCAAGTAGGAGCCGTAGTATCCTGAACAGTGATTACCTGAGTAAACACAGCAGAAGTATTACCACAAGCATCAGCTACAGTCCAAGTGTTGGTATAAGTACCGGCATTAGCACATCCTTCGTTAGCTACAAACTCACCTGAAGTTTTTACGATGTTGGTTACATCAGTATCACATAAGTCAGAAGCGACAGGGAAAGCAGCCTGAGCCGTTGCTAAAGCAGCAGCATCGCTACATTCTACAGTAGCATCAAGAGACCCTGCAGTAGTAGTCCAAGTAGGCGCCGTAGTATCCTGAACAGTGATTACCTGAGTAAACACAGCAGAAGTATTACCACAAGCATCAGCTACAGTCCAAGTGTTGGTATAAGTACCTGAGTTCGCACATCCTTCGTTAGCTACAAACTCACCTGAAGTTTTTACAATGTTGGTTACATCACCATCACAGTTGTCAGTTGCCACAGGGAAAGCAGCTTGAGCCGTTGCTAATGCAGCAGCATCGCTACATTCTACAGTAGCATCAAGCGATCCTGTTTGAGTTGACCAGGTAGGTGCAGTAGTATCTTGTATTTTTATTATTTGGTTAGCGGTAGAACCATTACCACAAGCATCCGTTACTGTCCATGCTCTGGTAATTACTTTGTTATTTGGACATGTATTAAGAGGCGTTAAGCAAACGCTTTTAAAACGAATCGTTCCTAATTCAGTGCCCACTTTTTCACCATAAACAAACCAAGTACCATTCATTGGACCAGTTAAATTGTCAAAACTGGAAACGTATGATGTCAGTCCGTTAATTGTATTTGATGCACTAAGATTCCCATTCGGTGTTAAATCAACAGGAGTACCATTAGAGATTACATTATTATTGTTCCATTGCGGATATCCTGAAATATTTGGATGGAAAACCGGTAAATAAAGTTCAGCATTATTTGAATTAGCAGTATCACAATTTCCGCCATTACAATATGGTCCGACAAGAACTACTCCTTGTCCGCTTGGAGATACAAGTGTAAATTGTACTCTTCCTTTACCTTGATTCGTTTCAAAGGCTAAAGCTACTTTTTCAATATTAGCAGCAGTTGAACCATCAAATCCACTAACAGTAAAAGGGAAGTAAACTCCTGTTCCAGCATTTACAGAACCTTCATTGAAGTTTCCGAAACAGTCATTGTCTTGATAAGTAACAGTTGGATTAGCATCACAGTTGTCACTGATATTGGTGACATTACCAATAGCAGATGGGTCAAGATTTACATTACAGTTTGCATCTGTATTTAGCGTAACATCACCAGGAACGGTAAAAGTTGGCGCTGTCATATCTTGTACAGAAATTATCTGGGTAAACGTTTGTGAAGTATTATTACATAAATCAGTTGCTGTCCAAGTATTAGTGTAAGTTCCGTTTGAACCACAAGAACCGGCAACAAAATCACCTGATGTTTTGGTATAAGTTAAATTTGTAGCACAATTATCACTAGCTATTGGCGCTAAGTTTTGAGCATTTGCTAAAGCCACAGTATCACTACATTCAACCGTTCTATTTAATACAGAAGCACCGGTTGTCCATGTAGGCGCAACAGTATCATCTACCGTAATTGTTCTTGATACTGAAGCCAAAGCTCTACCACAAGAATCCGTTGCTGTCCATGTTTCCGTTACTTTTCCGTTACAAAATCCTGCAACAGTAGTTGTAAAAGTTGATGGGTTTGAGGTTCCGTTAATTCTGCAATTTCCGGATAATCCGTTTGAAAATGATATCGTTCTAGGGGCAGGAATCGCTCCACAAGTAACGGTTATGTCTTCAGGAGCTGTCATGGTTGGCAATGCAGCAGGGCTAACAGTTATTGTTCTTGAAACGGGAGCCAGAGCTCTTCCGCAAGCATCCGTTGCAGTCCATGTTTCGGTTACAGTTCCTCCGCAAGCACCAGGTATAGTAGAGAATGTAGAAGCATTTGAAGTTCCGTTAATAGCACAGCTACCACTTAATCCATTTGAAAATGCAATAGTACTTGATGCCGGTATTGAACCACAGGCTACAGTAATGTTAGAAGGTGCGGTCATGGTTGGCAAGGTAGCCGGACTAACTGTAATTGTTCTTGAAACTGGAGCCAAAGCTCTTCCGCAAGAATCCGTTGCAGTCCATGTTTCGGTCACTGTTCCTCCACAAGCACCAGGTAAAGTTGAGAATGTAGAAGTATTTGAAATTCCGCTAATAGCACAACTACCACTTAATCCATTTGAAAATGCAATAGTACTTGGTGCGGGTATTGAACCACAGGCTACAGTAATGTTAGAAGGTGCTGTCATGGTTGGCAATGCAGCCGGATTAACTGTAATCGTTCTTGAAACGGGAGCCAAAGTTCTTCCGCAAGAATCCGTTGCAGTCCATGTTTCTGTTACTGTTCCTCCACAAGCATCAGGTATAGTAGACAATGTAGAGGTATTTGAAATTCCATTAATAGCACAACTACCACTTAATCCATTTGAAAATGCAATAGTACTTGGTGCCGGTATAGAACCACAGGCTACAGTAATGTTAGAAGAAGCTGTCATGGTTGGCAAGGCAGCCGGATTAACCGTAATCGTTCTTGAAACGGGAGCTAAAGCTCTTCCGCAAGAATCCGTTGCAGTCCATGTTTCGGTTACTGTTCCTCCACAAGCACCAGGCAAAGTTGAGAATGTGGAAAGATTTGATACCCCATTTATACCACAACTTCCGGACAAACCATTTGTAAATGATAAAGTACTTGGTGATGGTAAAGAACCACAAGCAACTGTAATATTAGAAGGAGCGGTCATGGTTGGCAAAGCAGCAGGACTAACAGTAATCGTTCTTGTTTTTACGATGGTTCTGTTGTAAGCATCTGTGTAAGTCCAAGTTTCAGTTATTGTACCTCCGCAAACTCCAGCCGGTGTTTGAGAACTCAAGGTTGAAGTAACTGAACCACTGATTAAACAAGATGCAGTTCCTCCATTAGTATAAGTTAATGAACTGGTTGTGGCTTCACCACAAGGCACAGTAATATCACTGGTATTTGCAAAGGTAGCGATCGGAGGATTGGTGGCTGTAATCGTTCTGGATTTATCAACAATACATCCGTTAGCATCGGTTATTTTTACATTATAAGTACCCGGAACTAAACCGGTAAGGTCTTGATTAGTGGATTGACCGGCAGGGATAACACCGTCAGTAGTTGTCCATAAATAAGTATAAGGAGCTGTTCCTCCAATCGGAGTCAAATCGATAGCCCCAGTTCCTAATCCACATTGTGATTGAGTCAATACAAATTCACCGTTTACCCCGCCATTAACTGTGATGGAAGGCAGCTTGCCACATTTTGGTGAGATATCATTTGGGTTTAGTGGACATACTCCTCCTGGCGTTGTCCATGCTTCCCAAAGATTGCTAATTTTAATGATATCACCACAATTATAGGTAATAGTCCCAAAATCTAATGATGTGATAGAGCTCGCTGGTACAGGGCCAGCACAACCTGTTCTTGTAACTGATGAAATCAGCAAACCGGTAGTGCCACTATAGATTTCAAGAGTACCCCAAAAGGCAAATGCGCCCCTTGTGGACCCGGTGGTGTTATTAATTGATAATGTTAATGTTCTTGTCAATGGGGTTGCCGTTGCACAAGAATTACACAAATCTCCGCCACTAAGCTTAGCAGCTACCACTTCCAGGTCTTTAGAGGTACAGGAAGTGTTGGCAGGAGGAACAGATTGCGAAAATGAAACAGAGATACTTAGCAGACTAAATATCAAAAACGCAATGAGTTTTTTTGAGTGAGTAATTTTTGATTTCATACGTTTAATTTTAGTAGAATAATTTATCTAAAATTTGAATTTTGGGCTTGAAGTAATTTTGTAGGCTTATTTGGTAGATAGATTTTCTGGGTTATACTATATTCTTGGCTAAATTACGGCATACCCTCATCATTGCTCAATTTTTTCCACAAACAACCCGAAAACTCGTTAAAGTGACATTTTTTATTTAACATTTGTTTATTATCGATTTTTCTTTCTTTTTATCCCTTTTTTTCTTTATGATTTCTTTTAAAACTAAGGTGTTTAATA
>NZ_JBPTTM010000014.1:0-2955 GCF_051547105.1 Flavobacterium sp. XGLA_31
TTAATCCTCAGGGTTTAAAAATAAAATTATGAGAACAAAAATTTTACTTTTCGCCCTGATGATAACGGGTTGCTCGGCCCTTGCCCAACAAGATGCACAGTACACCCAATACATGTACAACACCATCAACATCAATCCCGCTTATGCCGGGTCCAGAGGAGTTATGAGTATCTTCGGTCTGCACCGTACCCAATGGGTAGGACTTGAAGGAGCTCCCACTACCAATGCCTTTTCCATTAATACCCCCATCAATAACAGCAATTTGGGTGTCGGTTTATCGGTTGTTAATGATAAAATCGGGCCAACCAATACCAATGATATTTCTGCCGATGTATCTTATACAATACAAACCTCTGAAACCTTTAAACTGTCCTTTGGAGTAAAAGCCTCTGCCAATATCTTCAGTTTAGACCGTGATAAATTAAATCCTGTTGACCCTGCTGATGACCACCTGCAACAAATCAACAGTGAAATATCCCCTAACCTGGGTGCCGGAATTTATCTTCACTCCGACAAATTATACCTTGGAATTTCAGTTCCCAACTTCCTGCAGGATAAAAAATACAGCGATAATGATTATGCCGTATTTCAGGAACGTATGAACTTTTATGCCATCGGAGGATACGTTTTTGAGTTTTCCCCTTCCGTGAAATTCAAGCCCGCTTTCTTAACCAAAATCGTAACCGGTTCTCCTCTTCAATTAGACGTCTCTGGAAACTTCTTATTCTTTGACAAACTCATGCTCGGTGGAGCCTACCGTTGGGATGCCGCCGCCAGTGCTTTGGCCGGATTCCAAATAACAGACGGATTGTTTGTAGGGTATTCCTATGATATGGAAACTACCCGTTTAAAACATTATAACTCAGGTTCTCACGAGGTATTCTTACGCTTTGAACTATTCAGTAAAGTCAATAAAATGGTATCACCTAGATTCTTCTAATAATACAAACTGTCCTGTCATGAAAAACAAAATTATATACTTAGCCCTTATAGCCTTCTCTTGTCTGAGTGGCTATGCCCAGAGTAAATCAGAAGTAAGAGGAGATAAAGAATACGGTAAATATGCCTATATCGATGCCATCAAAACCTATGAACGTATTTACCAAAAAGGGTACAAGTCCCCCGATATGCTGCTCAAACTCGGAAATGCCTATTATTTCAATGCCGATTTAGAAAAAGCAAACAAATACTACGAAGAACTTTACGCGGCCAATCCTGAGCAGGATGCCGAATTTTATTACCGCTATGCTCAGTCACTAAGAGCCGTTAAGGACAATGTAAAAGCCAATCAAATGATGGCGCAATTTGCCCAAAAAAGCGGCAATGATGCCAGGGCCAAACTCTACAGCAAAAACAGAGATTACATGGCCGAAATCAAACAAAACTCCGGCCGTTACAAAATTGAAAATGCCGGAATCAATTCCAAATATTCTGACTACGGTCCTGCTTTTATGGGAACCAAAGTCATCTTTTCTTCTGCCCGTGACACCGGGAATTTCTCCAAAAGAATCCACACTTGGACCGGACAGCACTTTACCAATTTGTACAGTGCCAACATGGGAGAAGACGGATCGCTTTCGGCTGTGGATAAATTCGGTAAACAAATCAATACTAAATTTCACGAAGATACTCCCGCCTTTACCAAAGACGGAAAAACTGCTTATTTCACCCGTAACAACTACCTGGACGGAAGAGGATTTGATGCGGCTAAAGTAACACTACTCAAAATCTACAAAGCCACTTTGGACAAAGACGGAAACTGGACTAACATCACTCCGCTGCCTTTTAACAGCGACAGTTATCAAACCGCTCACCCTGCACTTTCAGCGGATGAGAAAATGATGTACTTCGCTTCAGATATGCCCGGAACTCACGGACAGTCGGATTTGTACCGCGTCAAAATAAACGAGGATGGTTCCTTCGGAACTCCTGAAAACTTAGGTGATGCCATCAACACCGAAGGACGTGAAACCTATCCGTTCTTAAACGAAGACAATGAACTCTACTTTGCCTCTGACGGACAACCCGGACTTGGTGGATTGGATATTTTCATTACCAAAATCCCAAAAGACGGTTCGCTGAATTTCAAACAAGTTTTAAACGTAGGAGAAGAAGCCAACGGACAGAAAGATGATTTTGCTTTAATTATCAATTCCAAAACCAAAAAAGGGTTCTTAAGCTCTAACCGTGACGGTGGACAGGGAAGCGATGATATTTACAAATTTGTGGAAACCAGACCCATTTGGTGTGAACAAATACTTTTAGGGACTGTAACCGATTTAGACACCAAAGCCATACTGCCGGGAGCCAAACTTATTCTCTTTGACAGCAGCTTCAAACAATTGGCCGAAACTACTTCCGATGCTCAGGGGAAATACGAATTCAAAGATGTGGAATGCGGCGAGAAATACTATGTAAGAGCTTCTTTAGAAACTTACAACACCAAAGAATCTCCGGTTATTATCGATAAAAAATCAGGGCAAACCGAACTCAATATCGAGTTGGAAAAAATTGCCAAACCCATCCCGATTGGTGGCGACTTAGCCGATGTATTTGGTATCAACCTAATTTATTTTGATTTGGACAAATGGAATATCCGTCCGGATGCAGCTATCGATTTGGCTAAAATCTTAGATGTATTAGAACAATATCCAACTATGAAAATCGATATCCGTTCTCATACCGATAGTCGTGCCACTGCAGCCTACAACATGAAATTATCTGATCGTAGAGCCAAATCAACAAGAGACTGGTTAATTAACCACGGCATCAAAGCAAACCGATTAACTGCCAAAGGATACGGAGAATCACAACTCGTAAACAAATGTGCCGATGGTGTTCAATGTACAGAAGCAGAACACCAACTCAACAGAAGAAGTCAGTTCATTATTACTGCTCTCTAAAAAAACACATAATCAAATACTAAAAAGCTCCTCATTTAGAGGAGCTTTTTTT
>NZ_JBPTTM010000015.1:0-2462 GCF_051547105.1 Flavobacterium sp. XGLA_31
TACATCACCATCACAGTTGTCAGTTGCTATAGGGAAAGCAGCCTGAGCCGTTGCTAAAGCAGCCGCATCACTACATTCTACAGTTGCATCAAGAGCACCGGCAGCAGTAGTCCAAGTAGGCGCCGTAGTATCCTGAACAGTAATTACCTGAGTAAACATAGCAGAAGTATTACCACAAGCATCAGCTACAGTCCAAGTGTTGGTATAAGTACCGGCATTAGTACATCCTTCGTTAGCTACAAACTCACCTGAAGTTTTTACGATGTTGGTTACATCACCATCACAGTTGTCAGTTGCTACAGGGAAAGCAGCTTGAGCCGTTGCTAAAGCAGCCGCATCGCTACATTCCACAGTGGTATTAAATGCACCTGCTTGTGTAGACCAATTAGGAGCGATAGTATCTTCAATAGTAAATGTTGCTGAAGTTGTGGAAGCATTACCACAACCATCGGTAGCAGTAAAAATTACAGTTACAGCTGCTGAGCAATCATTAGCAATTGAACTGAAATTATTTGACCAAGTCACATTAGAACAGCTATCAGAAGCAACAGCCCCACCATTATTCGCAATCCATTGTTCTAAGGCACCAGTATTTCCGGAACCATCACATTGTACTACTAGGTTACTGGCTGCTGTTGTGATTTGTGGAGCCGTTGTGTCAATAACTGTTATAGTTTGTGTAAACTCTGGCGAAACATTACCACAAGCATCCGTCACGGTCCACGTATTTGTATAAGTTCCTGTGTTTGCACATCCTACAGTTGGTACAAAAACACCACCTTTTTTCACGATGTTCGTCACATCAGCATCACATAAGTCAGTGGCAACAGGGAACATACTCTGAGCAGAAGTTAAGGCAGCGGCATCGCTACATTCAATAGTGATGTTAAGAGCTCCATTAGCTGTTGACCAAACAGGTGCAGTTGTGTCCTGTATAGTTATTATTTGAGTAAACTGAGTTGAAATATTGTTACATACATCTTTAGCCGTCCAAGTATTGGTGTAAGTACCTGCATTGGTACAACCTTGTGATGGAACAAAAGCACCGGATGTTTTAGTGTAAGTTACAGTGCCTGAACAGTTGTCGGTAGCAGTAGGAGCAAGAGCTTGTGCAGCCTCTAAACCGGCTGTATTGCTACATTCCAAAGTAGTGTTTAATGATCCGGCTGTTGTTGTCCAAGTTGGAGCAGTAACATCTTGAATCGTTATGGTTTGAGTTCCTTTAGTACTATTACCGCAAGCATCTGTTACGGTCCAAGTTCTGGTTACAACTCTATTGTTTGGACAAGAGCTGGCAGGGGTCAAGCAAACGCTTTTAAAACGAATAGTTCCCAGTTCATTACCAACTTTTTGAGCATATACAAACCAATTACCATTCATTGGTCCGGTTAAACCTTCAAAGCTTGAAACATAAGAAGTCACACCTGTTATAATATTTGCTGCCGAAAGGTTCCCATTAGGAGTAAGATTAACATCTATACCGGTAGGGATTACGTTACTGTTATTCCACTGCGGATAACCTGATGCATTCGGATAGAATACCGGCATATAGGACTCGGTAGTATTATTGGTGTCACAATTTCCACCATTACAGTATGGACCCACTAATACAATTCCTTGTCCACTAGGAGAAACTAAAGTAAATTGTACTCTTCCTTTACCTTGATTCGTTTCAAAGGCTAAAGCTACTTTTTCAATATTTGCAGCTGTCAAGTTATCAAAACCTGTAACACTGAAGTTAAAGTAATTACCATTTCCGGCATTAATCGAACCTTCATTAAAATTACCGAAGCATTCATTGTCTTGGTAAGTCACTGTTGGATTCGGGTCACAATTGTCAGTTGGGTTTTTTACATTACCAGTAGCAGTTGGATCCAGATTCACATTACAATTAGCATCGGTATTTACTACTACATTATCAGGAGTAGTAAATGCAGGAGGAGTATTGTCAATAATTGAAACAGTAACTGTAGCCGTATCACAATTGGTTGGGTTTAACTTTTCACAAATTTGGTATGTGAAAGTATAATCACCACAATGTCCAATGCTGGACAAAGATACATTACCATCTTGATCGATAGATAAATTTGGATATGAGCCATTAATTATCGACAAGTTAATTTGATTTAAGTTAACAGCAGCATTGTTCAAAGTATCATTTGAAAGAATGTTACCAATCGTTCCAATACTTGCGCAATCAACAGTATAGGTGTTATTAACAGCATCAATAGGTGCAGCTGTAACAGTAACAGTCACTACAGCAGAGTCACAGTTGGTAGGGTTTAAGATTTCACAAATCTGATATGTTAGCGTATAAGTTCCTGCCGGAGTTCCCGGTGCTACGTTTACGGTAGTTCCGGAAAGTGTAATTCCAGCATTGGAAGAAGACACAAGAGTTGTATTTACTTGAGAAGCTGTTACCGGAGCACCGTTTAAAGTATCATTTACTAAAACGTTAGCTA
>NZ_JBPTTM010000016.1:0-2187 GCF_051547105.1 Flavobacterium sp. XGLA_31
ACGGTTCTCTTGATGCTACTGTAGAATGTAGCAATGCTGCTGCTTTAGCAACTGCTCAGGCTGCCTTCCCTATCGCTTCTGATTTATGTGATGCTGATGTAACCAACATCGTAAAAACTTCAGGTGAGTTTGTAGCTAACGAAGGGTGTGCCAATTCAGGTACTTATACCAACACTTGGACCGTAACTGATGCTTGTGGTAATACTTCTGCTGTGTTTACTCAGGTAATCACTGTTCAGGATACTACGGCGCCACAAATCACAACTAATGCGACTGACTTAATCGTACAGTGTGACGGTTCAGGAAACACAGCTGCTTTACAACAATGGATTGCCAATAATGGTGGCGCAGTTGCAACTGACAACTGTTCTGCGGTAACCTGGTCAAATAATTTTGATTCAATAGCAAATGATTGCTCAGCTTCAGTAACTGTGATTTTCACCGCTACTGATGCTTGTGGAAATGCCTCTACAACTTCAGCCACATTCTCTATTCAAGATACAACAGCTCCAACTTGGACAGATGCTATCGGTTCACTTAACGTAACTGTAGAATGTAATGATGCTGCCGCTTTAGCTAATGCTCAAGGCCAATATCCTTCTGCTACAGATATTTGTGATGCTGATGTAACAAACATTGTAAAAACTTCAGGTGAGTTTGTACCAGCTCAAGGTTGTACTAATGCCGGTACTTATACCAACACTTGGACTGTAGCTGATGCTTGTGGTAATACTTCTGATGTGTTTACTCAGGTAATTACTGTTCAGGATACTACGGCGCCTACTTGGTCAACAGGTCCTCTTTCACTAAACACCACTGTTGAGTGTAGTGATGCAGCTGGTTTAGCTAATGCTCAAGCTTTAGTCCCAATTGCAAATGATGCATGTGGTAATGTGACTTATACAAAAACAGCAGGTCAATTTGTACCTGGAACTTGTCCATCAAGCGGTAGTTATACTAATACGTGGATAGCAACTGACGTTTGTTCAAATCAAAGTACTGTATTTACTCAGGTAATTAATGTTCAAGACAACACTAATCCTGATTGGGTAACCATTGCAGGCTCACTGAATGTAACTTTGGAATGTAGTGATGCAGCTGGTTTAGCTACTGCTCAAGCTTTAGCCCCAACCGCAACTGACAACTGCAGTAACGTTACTTATGTAAAAACAAGCGGTGTATTTGTGGCCGGTACTTGTCCCTCAAGCGGTACCTATACCAACATGTGGAGAGCTATTGATGCTTGCGGTAATACAAGTCCATGGTTTACTCAGGTAATCACCATTCAGGATACTACTGCTCCTACAATGACTTCGCAATTAGCTCCGGTTTTAGCCGCTACTTGTGATAACATTCCTGATGCACCACAACCGGCATTTGTTGACAACTGTTCGGTAATCAATAATGCTGACATTACATTTACAGAGACAACTTCTGCAACGGTAAATAATCAATATCATATCATCCGAACTTGGTCTGCTCAAGATGCGTGTGGTAATCAGTCACAAACTTACACCCAAGATGTGACGGTAACCATCACAGCACAAACAGTACAAACCATAAATGTTCCTGAAGAAAATCATGTATGTAATACGAACCTTGATGGTCAATCGGTTACTACTTTAGATTTGAATACTTATCTACCTCAAGGAATTCCAACAGGAGGAACCTGGATCAACGAAAGTAATGTGGGTACATTAAACGGATCTATATTTGACGGGTTGGATGTGACTGAAGGAACTTATGTATTCAGTTACAACTACACAGAAGTAGGGAACACTTGTCCTCAAAAAATAAATGTAAATGTTCCTGTTGCTCCATGTGGTCAAGTTGAAGGTTGTGATAATGTTGTGGTTCACAACGCCTTTACTCCAAACGGAGACGGTGTGAATGAAAACTTCCAGATTGACAACATCAATCAGAAATGTCACTTACCAAACAGAGTGGAGATTTACAACCGTTGGGGAGTTTTGGTATTCGAAGCTGATAATTATGATAATGAAAGTAGAGTATTTACAGGTGTTTCCGAAGGAAGATCTACTGTAAGCAAATCTGATGAATTGCCTGCCGGCACGTATTTCTATATCTTACAGTATTCTGATGGTTCAGGAAAAACCATCACAGAATCTAAATACTTATACCTTACCCGATAGTCTGTCAAATAATAACCCTGAGGATTTATTCACC
>NZ_JBPTTM010000017.1:0-1761 GCF_051547105.1 Flavobacterium sp. XGLA_31
AACCACAACCTATACTTTCACCCCAAGCGCGGGACAGTGTGCCACTACCACGACCCTAACTATTACGGTGAATCCGAACATAACTCCATCCTTTACTGCCGTTGCTCCGATTTGTTCGGGAACAGCTTTGGCCCCATTACCAACTACTTCCAATAATGGTTTTAGCGGAAGTTGGTCACCGGCTTTGGATAATACAGCCACCACAACCTATACTTTCACCCCAAGCGCAGGACAGTGTGCCACTACTACAACCCTAACCATTACGGTGAATCCGAATATAACTCCAACCTTTACTGCCATTGCTCCGATTTGTTCAGGAACAGCTTTGGCCCCATTACCAACTACTTCCAATAATGGATATAGCGGAAGTTGGTCACCGGCTTTGGATAATACCACCACCACAACTTATACTTTCACCCCAAACGCAGGACAGTGTACTACTACCACGATCCTAACCATTACGGTAAATCCGAATATAACTCCAACCTTTACTGCCGTTACTCCTATTTGTTCAGGAACTGCTTTAGCTCCTTTGCCAACCACTTCAATCAATGGATTTAACGGAACTTGGTCGCCAGCCTTGGATAATACAACCACCACAACCTATACTTTCACACCAAGCACAGGACAGTGTGCTACTACCAAGACCCTAACCATTACGGTGAATCCGAATATAGCCCCAACATTTACTGCCGTTGCTCCGATTTGTTCAGGAGGAACTTTAGTTCCTTTGCCAACCATTTCCAACAATGGATTTAGCGGAACTTGGTCGCCAGCCCTGGATAATACAACCACCACAACCTATACTTTCACACCAAGCGCAGGACAGTGTGCTACTACCACGACCCTAATCATTATAGTGAATCCGAATATAACTCCAACCTTTACTGCCGTAACACCAATTTGTTCGGGAGCTGCTTTAGCCCCTTTGTCAACTACTTCCAATAATGGTTTAATCGGAAGTTGGTCGCCAGCCTTGAATAATACAACCACCACAACCTATACCTTCACCCCAACCGCAGGACAGTGTGCTACTACCGCGATCCTAACCATTACGGTGAATCCGAATATAACTCCAACCTTTACTGCCGTTGCTCCGATTTGTTCAGGAACTGCTTTAGCACCTTTACCAACTACATCCAATAATGGATTTAGCGGAACTTGGTCGCCGGCTTTGGACAATACAGCCACCATTACCTATACTTTCACCCCAAACGCAGGGCAGTGTGCTACTACCACGACCCTAACCATTACGGTGAATCCGAATATAACTCCAACGTTTACAGCTGTTGCACCAATCTGTTCAGGAGCGGCTTTAAACCCTTTACCGACTACATCCAATAATGGATTTAGCGGAACTTGGTCACCGGCATTGGACAATACAACAACCACAACCTATACTTTCACACCAACCGCAGGACAGTGTGTTACCATAAATTCTTTGACAATTACTGTATTTTCGTTACCGCAAGTGAATACACTGGCTCCATTATATTATTGTGACCCTAATAATGATGGTTTTGGTGTTTTCGATTTGACACAAGTAATTCCCTTAATTACTGGCGGAGTTTCCTATCCGATTAGTTTTCATGAAACTTTAACCGATGCCCTAATTAACGGAACACATATCCCAACACCTGCGGCTTATTACAATATCCATGTCAATCAACAAACTATTTATATCAGAGCAGAATCTTTGGAATCATCTGATTGTTATAAAATAATTACATTACAAATTATAGTCAACCCAACCCCAGAGGC
>NZ_JBPTTM010000018.1:0-1660 GCF_051547105.1 Flavobacterium sp. XGLA_31
CCGGTTCTCTTGATGCTACTGTAGAATGTAGCGATGCTGCTGCTTTAGCTAATGCTCAGGCTGCCTTCCCTATCGCTTCTGATTTATGTGATGCTGATGTAACCAACATTGTAAAAACTTCAGGTGAGTTTGTACCAGCTCAAGGTTGTACTAATGCCGGTACTTATACCAACACTTGGACCGTAACTGATGCTTGTGGCAATACTTCTGCTGTGTTTACTCAGGTAATCACTGTTCAGGATACTACGGCGCCTACTTGGTCAACAGGTCCTCTTTCACTCAACACTACTGTTGAGTGTAGTGATGCACAAGGTTTAGCTAATGCTCAAGCTTTAGCTCCGGTAGCATTCGATACTTGTGATGTTGATATCACTAACATTGTAAAAACTTCGGGTGAATTTGTCCCTTCACAAACATGTGCCAGCGGAGGAACTTACATAAACACTTGGGTTGCCTACGATTCATGTGGTAATGCTTCAAATGTATTTACTCAGGTAATTACAATTCAGGATTCAACAGCTCCTACTTGGACAACTCTTATCAATTCACTTAATACAACTGTTGAGTGTAGTGATGCAGCCGGTTTAGCTACTGCTCAGGCTTTAGCTCCTACGGCAACTGATAACTGCAGTAACGTTACTTATGTAAAAACAAGTGGTGTATTTGTGGCCGGTACTTGTCCGTCAAGCGGCACATACACTAACATGTGGAGAGCTATTGATGCTTGTGGCAATACAAGTCCATGGTTTACTCAGGTAATCACCGTTCAGGATACTACTGCGCCTACAATGACTTCACAATTAGCTCCGGTTTTAGCCGTTACTTGTGATAACATTCCTGATGCACCACAACCGCAATTCTCAGATAATTGTTCAGTAATAACATCAGATTTGATAACTTTTACAGAAACAACTTCTGCAACGGTTAATAATCAATATCATATCATCCGAACTTGGTCTGCTCAAGATGCTTGTGGTAACCAGTCACAAACTTACACTCAAGATGTGACCGTAACCATTACAACACAGACTACTAGTGTAAATGCCAGCAGAATATGTAGTGCCGGTACCCAAGATAATACTGTGGACTTAAATACTTATTTATCTCAGGAAATCCCAACCGGAGGAACCTGGATCAACGAAAGTAACGTAGGTACCTTAACTGGTTCAGTATTTAACGGGTTAGATGTTGCCGATGGAACTTATGTATTCAGTTACAACTACACAGAAGCAGGGAACACTTGTCCTCAAAAAATAAATGTAAATGTTCCTGTGGAAGTGTGTATCGTAGAAGGTTGTGATGCCGTATTGGTTCACAACGCCTTTACTCCTAACGGAGATGGCGTAAATGAATACTTCCAAATTGATTATATCAATCAGAAATGTCACTTACCAAACAGAGTGGAGATTTACAACCGCTGGGGTGTCCTGGTATTTGAGGCTGATAATTATGATAATGAAAATGTAGGTAAAGTATTTACAGGGGTTTCCGAAGGAAGATCTACTGTAAGCAAATCTGATGAATTGCCTGCCGGTACGTATTTCTATATTATGCAATATTCTGATTCTGATTCAGGAAAAACTATTACGGAATCCAGCTATTTGTACCTTACCAGATAACACAAGACCAATCAAATAATAACCCTGAGGATTTATTCACT
>NZ_JBPTTM010000019.1:0-1398 GCF_051547105.1 Flavobacterium sp. XGLA_31
ATCCTCAACCTGTAGCAGGAGTAAATCCGAGTCCGGTGACAGTTTGTTTGTCTTCAACGGCATTTGATTTATTTCCATTATTGGGTCCAACGGCCCAATCTGGAGGTACTTGGTCTCCGGTTTTAGCCAGTGGTACCGGAATGTTCGATCCATCGATAGATATATCCGGAACTTATGTTTATACTGTCACAGGCACAGCGCCATGTCCACCTGCAAATGCATCGGTACAAGTTACGGTAACGCCAATTCCGGACGCAGGAGATGGTAGTTTATTGTCTATTTGTTCTAATCAGGATCCGGTTGATTTATTTGATTCTTTATCCGGAACACCACAAGCTGGTGGTACTTGGACTGATCCATCCAATAATGTTATTTCAAATATTCTGAATCCGGCGACTGCGGTTTCAGGAAACTATACGTATACCGTTGCAGGAACACCTCCATGTTCGGATGATACCGCAGTGGTTGGGGTAACAGTTACCCCTGGTCCGGAAGCAGGAGCAAGCACTTCCATTACTGTATGTGTCAATAGTGCTACTCAGGATTTATTTGCTTTGCTTGGGCCTACAGCCCAACCAGGTGGAGTATGGACAAATCCATCTAATGTAGTTGTTTCAAATATTCTGGATCCGTCAACAGATGAAGCCGGGGTATATACATATACTTTAAGTGGAGTTAATCCTTGTGACAATGATTTTGCTACTATAACAGTTACCATAAACCCGGTACCAGATGCTGGGGAAAATGGTTTAGTAATTTTCTGTTCCAATGCAGCCCCGACAGACTTATTTTTATCCCTAGGAGGAACACCACAGACTGGGGGAACTTGGTCACCAGCTTTGGCTAGTGGTACAGGAGTGTTTAATCCTGCGGTGGATGCTGCCCAAACTTATACTTATACTGTAGGCGGTACACTTTGTACTCCTGATACAGCTGATGTGACTGTAACTATAATACAAGCACCTAATTCAGGTGGACCTAATCAGACAGTACCGACTTGTGTCAATGTAATTTCATTTGATTTGTTTACAGGTTTAGATGGAAATCAAGAACCGGGTACTTGGAGTGATGATGATGCGACCGGTGCTTTGACAGGAAATATTTTTAATCCTTCAGCAGTAGGAGAAGGAACTTATCACTTTACTTATACGGTGACGGGAACTTCTCCATGTTTGGATAGCCACACTACCGTTACAGTTGTAGTTAATCCAATACCAAATGCGGGGACAGCAGTTACGGTGCCACCGGTTTGCCCTTTTGGAACCTTTGATTTGAATACATTATTGACCGGTCAGGATCCCGGAGGTTCTTGGTTTGACAGTGCCTTGCAGCCTGTAACTTCGCCAATTGATATTTCAACTTTCATTGAAGGGACTTACACATACACTTACAGAGTGG